>NZ_AKZL01000094.1:0-16104 GCF_000282755.1 Shewanella sp. POL2 | reverse complement strand
TCCAGTATAGAGAAAGCTATACTCTGCACCTCAATACTGTGGCAGAGCGTTAACAACTTGGCAGTATTCAATGGACTGTGTACTAGCATATTTATCAATATGCATTTATTTACAGTCAATATTTTTTGCCGTAGATAAGCGAACTCGTCCCGCTTGATTGACCACTATTGCTTTAGAATTTTTGTTATCTATTGTTCGTGGGCAATATTTAAAGGTTCCGTTACTGCCTGATGCAAGCCCATCTGGCTGAAATCTTACAGAGTTACGGTTGTACTTTATAAAATCTTTGCTATCGAATTCATCAATAATCATTATCACTTTATCATTTAAATCAAGTGTTTCAGCTGCACCTGAGTCAGTAAAAACTGAGATACCTTGCTGCCAGTTATCAGTGCACTGTCCATTAACGAGAGGACAAGCAGTTACCCTATATCCGTAGTTTATTGCGGTGTTACGTGCAAATGCGAATGTTTGTTGAACAGTTTTTATATTCGAATCTGCTCTAAAATGGTCAGTTATGTCAGTATACGCTGGAGCCCCAATCGTAAGGAGAAGTGTTGATATGGATAAAGTGGTGAATAGTTCTATCAGGCTAAAACCATTTTGATGGGTATTCATAACAGTTCCTTTGTCATAAGTGTCCCGCGTCCAGCAGGCGGTTTTAAACATCAACAGCTAACTCCAAGTATAAATGTCAGGCTAGGATCTGCGATGTAATTTTTAGATTTTTATGTGCTAAGAACCGTTTTATAGAAACTGTGTTTTATGAGTAAAGCGATGCCGATGCTTCAATAATGCCTTAACCACGTGTAAGCTAGTGTTATTCTGTTTGATTATCTGTAAGCAAGTGCTGAGGAATGTTTGATGAAGAAAGTTGAAGCCATTATTAAGCCTTTTAAATTAGATGATGTGCGCGAGTCACTTGCTGAGATTGGGATCACGGGAATGACTGTGCTCGAAGTCAAAGGTTTCGGTCGTCAGAAAGGACATACGGAGCTTTATCGTGGTGCTGAGTATATGGTTGATTTTTTGCCAAAAGTAAAAATTGAGCTTGTGATCCAAGATGATCTCGTTGATCAAGCTATAGATGTGATTGTTGAAACTGCACGTACTGGTAAGATTGGTGATGGCAAAATATTTGTGACAGATGTTGAGCGGGTTATCCGGATTCGAACTGGGGAAGAAAACGAAGAAGCGGTTTAAATCTATTCTTTTAAAATTAGGGCCTGAGGGCCCTTTTTTGTTGCCTAAATTTTATCATGTAGCTCATTAAGTCGTTCGATTTCTGAAATATCTTTAATGTAAAATGGTCTGCTTAGTTAGACTAAAGTAGTTATCTCTTATCTGTTCCATGGTATAACTTAGCCACTTAAATGAGCTTGTGAGGTTGTTATTTTGGCTACGAAACGAATCGTGATTGTGGGCGGTGGAGCTGCAGGTTTAGCGCTGGCCTCAAAATTAGGCCGTAAGTTGGGCGGTGGTGATGTCGTCGATGTCTGCTTAATTGATAAAAGCCCTATTCATATCTGGAAGCCAAAATTACACGAAGTTGCTGTGGGGGTTATCGATCAGTCGATTGAGGGATTACTTTACAGAGATCATGGCCTTAAAAATGGATATCGTTATATTCGTGGTGAAATTGAGCAGTGTGAACCAGATGCAAAGACTATTCAGCTTGCTGCTGTATATAGTGATTCAGGAGAATTATTGCTTGAACCTCGTCAGATTGAATATGATTATTTAGTTCTGGCCTTAGGTGGAGTATCCAATAGCTTTAATACCCTAGGAGCGGAGCAACATTGTATTTTTCTCGATAGTTTAGATAACGCTAACTTATTTCATCAAAAGCTCTTGGATGCCTTGTTACAACTCAATGAAACACAAGAGAAAGTCAGTATAGGCATTGTTGGCGCAGGTGCAACAGGCGTTGAGTTAGCCGCTGAACTTCATCATGTGATTGAATCAGTTAAAGAATATGGTTACCTTAATATCTCAAAACATCATCTTGATGTGCATCTTATTGAAGCCTCTCCCAAAATTCTTCCCCAACTACCAGAGCGTGTAAGTGCTAGAGCCCAAGCCGTACTTGATAAAATCGGTATTCGTTTACACATCGGGGTGCAGGTAAAGGAAGTGACGCGTGATGGCTTCATCACTCAAGATGGTGATGTGATTGAGGCAGGCCTAAAGGTTTGGGCGGCTGGCGTTAAAGGTCCAAAAGCCTTCCGAAATTTTTCTAAACTGCCTATTACGCCGCGAAACCAAGTCGAAGTTGATGCTTGTATGCGGGTGAAAGGCCATCAAGATATTTATGCCATTGGGGATTGCGCGCTATTAATTCTCGAGTCTGGTCAACCTGTTCCGCCACGCGCTCAAGCTGCTGCTCAGATGGCAGATACGCTATATGAGAATATTGTGAACCGGCTACAAAATAAGGCTGAAAAGGCTTTTGTCTATAAAGATTATGGTTCCTTAGTTTCATTAAGCCGCTTTTCGGCCGTGGGTAATTTAATGGGGAATCTACGCTCTGGCACTTTCTTCGTTGAAGGCCATATCGCAAGGCTGATGTACATCTCTTTATATCAAAGGCATTTAGCAAGCCTATATGGCTGGTTCTCTGCGATTATTTATCGCATCGCACAAAAGCTACTCAAGTGGCAAAGACCAAAGCTGAAATTACACTAATGGTATAAACACGAGTGAGCTATGCTCTCTCGTGTTTTTAGTATGGCATTTTTCGATATTGGATTTGATATTACTGCTACTAGAAAATCCGTTTACGTACTACAACGACAATGCGCCACTTTTGCATCATACACTACGAATATAAGTCTAAAACATCAATATATCCTAGTGTTTAGGTGAGGCAGAAGAATCGCGGATAACCGGCTCTGGGGTAAATGTTTTTGCAAATTTAGCATCTAGCTCACGACGTTTATCGATTAACAGTTCTGTCGCAACTTGGGCAATTTCAGAATTGGGTTGATGAACAGTGGTAAGCTTCGGCCAAGTTTGGCGTGAAAATGGGCTATCTTCGAATCCTACAATCGACAAGTCACCAGGAATATCAAGCCCTGCTAAACGTGCGGCAAAAAGTGCTCCTGCTGCAATTTCGTCGTTACAAGCAACAATCGCAGTAGGACGATTTTTAAGTTTAATCAGGATATTTGCGCCTTCGACCCCCGATTCAAATGAGTATTTCCCTTCAATTATGTAATCCTCATTCAGAATTAGATGGTTTTTTGTTAATGCTTGTTTATAGCCAAGTAATCGTTCTTTCGTGGATTCGTGGTGCAAATCACCACTTATAAAAGCGATATTTTTATGGCCCAAATCAATCAAATGCTGGGTTATTTCAACCGCCCCCGACTTGTCATTCACTAAAATGGTGAGCCCATCTGGCTCTTTAACTCCTTCCCCTGCAATAATGCGGACATAATTTGCATCGATCTCGTTGAGAGATTTCAGTACTTTTGGATCTTCTGAAAGTGGCGGTGTTAGCACTAAACCTGCGAGCCTCGAATGTTTAACAAGCTGAGTCAGCTCATCACAAATTGTGTCAGATTTAGCATTACAAGGGTGGATAACAAGCTCGTAGCCTTTATCTTTACATGCCGATAAAATCCCATTCTGCATATCAATAATGTAATACGCATTAGGATTATCATAAATAAAACCAATAGCATAGGATTTTGTCCCTGCCAGATTTCTTGCGGCAAGATTGGGCTGATAATTTAATGCTTTAATGGCCTCGTTCACTTTATCAATCGTGGCTTGTTTCACCGATGGCTCATTATTGGTTACGCGGGAAACTGTCTTGATTGACACTCCAGCATATTTAGCGACGTCGTTGATAGTGACTTTCATTGATCTAAAAACTCTTTATTCGAATTTGCGAAGGGCTAGCAGATTGATGAACCTCAATCCTTTAAGCGTAATTTACAAGCCGACAGCGTTGTCAGTTAACTTTTTATTATGTTGCTTATAGTGCGAGCATTTATGCCGTATAGCAATGCTCATTTGTTACAAACTGCGGCATTTTTCAACTGTTAACACTCCGTTATAAGTTGTAATTTTACATCAAATTATTTAAGTGATTATTTTTACTTAAATATATTCAGATTCTATCCTGTCAAGGTCAGTGTTATGACATTTTTTTTCGTCCAGAGTTATTTTGTTGTGGCAAGGCTGTTAATTATTGTGTAATGTTTGCTCTAGACATGACAGCGCTGTCATTCCATCGGAATGGTTATGAATACTAAAACGATAATAAAGTTATGGAAGGGAAACGAGATGCGACCATCATCCTTTAAGAAAAGTGTACTAGCTACAAACATTGCTATCCTCCTCGGCAGCGCGGTTTCAATCAGTGCTGTCGCTGCTGAAGCAGCTGCAACTGCAGCCGCTCCTGAAAATATTGAAAAAATTGAAGTGCGTGGTATGCGTGCTTCATTAAAAGCCTCTGTTAATGAAAAGCGTTTTTCAAATTCTGTTGTTGATGCTGTGACCGCTGAGGATATTGGTAAATTTCCTGACGGTGACGTGGGTGAGTCTTTAGGTCGTATCCCAGGGGTTGCGGTAAACCGCCAGTTCGGTCAAGGTCAGCAAGTCTCTATTCGTGGCGCTTCTAGCCAACTTACAAGCACTTTACTTAATGGTCATTCTGTAGCCTCTACAGGTTGGTATGATCAGCAAGCTATCGATCGCAGTTTCAATTACAGCTTATTACCGCCAGAAATGGTTGGTGGTATTGAGGTTTATAAGTCATCTCAAGCTGATATCGCGGAAGGTGGTATTGGTGGCACTGTTATTGTAAAAACTCGCAAGCCACTGGATTTAGATGCCAATACTGTTTTTCTTAGCGCCAAAGGCGATTATGGAACGGTATCGGAGCAAACTGATCCTGAGCTTTCCGGCTTATATAGTTGGAAGAATGAAGCGGAAAATTTTGGTTTACTGTTGTCTGCAGCCAATTCGATGACAAATTATCAACGTAATGGCGTTGAGTCTCTATTAGGTTGGGGGGAAATTGTTCCAACGACGTTTGAACAGGAGCGTGAACGTACAGCGATTAATGCAGCGCTACAATATCGGGCAACAGAAAGTTTAGAGTTTGGCTTAAACTTGATGAGTCTGGATATGTCAGCCAACAACGCGAACACCTCTTTATTTACCATGTTCCCAGATAATAAAGAAACTGCATGTGAACAGAAAAATGCATCTGGCACCTGTATTTTTTATCGTCGCGATGGCAAAGATGAAAACCCGGGTTGGGCACAAACCTGGGCTCGTGTTGCCAGCATGGACTCAAAAACAGTTGATTTCGATTTTAAATACGATGCCGAGTCTTATAAACTCGAAGGCCGTGTCGGTAATACGAAATCAGAGGGCGGTACTGAACTTACGTCTAACTATGGCTTTTGGTTAGGCGATGCTGCAGATTATGCTGGTACCTATGATGCTACTGGTGATGTCATTAAAATTGATATTGCGAATAAGCATTTTGGACCAGAAGATTTTAAAGGCAAACTGTCTCCAGCGGGTTGGTCTTTGAAAAAACAACCAAACTCAGATGAAGAGACTTATGCACAGTTTGATATCACTGTGCCCGTTGAGTTAGGGGTAATCAGTTCTGTTAAAACGGGTCTTCGCTGGGCTGACCATGATGTTATCCAAGAAACCTTACCTGCAATTTTAAAGGCTGGGTTAGCTGAGAAAGATGCAAGTGCTTATTATTCTGGAACCGTATCTTCTGGAGCAGGCTTTACACTACCTAAGCCTAACTTAGATGCGATGATTAATGATGCTTATGCTGCAATCAATGGTTTCTCGACAGATGGTACAGTTTACAAATCTGGATACGGTACTATTAACGAAGAGAATTTAGCTATGTACGTCATGGCTAACTTTGATGCTGAAGGCGTACGCGGTAACTTTGGTTTACGTTATATTTCGACTGATGCATCGTCAGATTATTATAAATTGAAAGCTGATGGTTCTTATGCTGATGAATTAAGTACTCTATCGGCTGATTATGATGATGTACTACCGAGTATAAACGTTGCCTTTGATCTCGCTTCAGATGTGATTCTGCGTGCTTCTGCTGCTCAGGTTATTTCTCGTCCTAATTATGCTGATATGTTTGCATCTTCAGCATTAGCTGGTTACGCAGATGGTACTGCTAATAATGAAGTGGTTAATACTGGCAACATCGCTCTGAATCCTTTCAAAGCCACACAAGCTGATTTAGGTATCGAATGGTATTTCAGTGCTGATGGTTTGTTAGCTGCAACCTATTTCTTAAAGGACATTAGTTCATTTGTTACATCAGACCAAATCTTGAATCAAAAAATTGAAATTGTTGACCCTGATTCTAAGGTGGATAATTGGACTAAATCGACCAAAACAAACGGAAGTGGTGGTGTAATTCGTGGTATTGAGTTGCAATTACAAGATGCTTTTGAAAATGGTTTTGGTTATTCAGCTAACTATACTTTTGCTGATTCAGATGCACCTGCTGTGAACTACCCTGATGAAGTTAGTGTATTCTCTGATTCATCAAAGCATACCGTTAACTTAGTCGGTTACTATGAGATGGATGATTTCAGTGCACGCTTAGCCTATAACTGGCGTTCTGAATACATGATCCGTGAGCTTCCTGGTTTTTATGGTAACCGTGAACATCAAGCCTATGGCACGCTGGATTTGAGTGCTAGCTACAATATCACTGATTACTTAGGTGTAACCTTTGAAGTGGTTAACTTACTGGAAGAAGACAGTGTACAACTTGGTGTGGCACCTGGTTCTGCAGAAGTAAAACCAGAACTGAAAGATGGTTACCCTGCATGGAGTTTTGACGGTGAAGCGCGTTATAAACTAGGAATGACATTACGTTTCTAATTTTATAAGCTGCTTAAAAAGCCTAGCATTCGCTAGGCTTTTTATTATCAATATATTTAATAATAAACTTAGGTTTCTCCAAATTAGAGGCTCGTTATGACAATCAGAAAAATAGCTATTATAGGTGGCGGTACTTCAGGTTGGTTAGCGGCGAACCACTTAGGCCGGGCGTTGAAGGGGCGTTCTGGGTTATCTATTTCAGTGATTGAATCTCCTGATATTCCTATTATTGGTGTCGGGGAAGGTACTGTGCCTTCGATTAAAAAATCATTACAGAGTTTTGGTATTAGTGAGTCAGAATTTATTCGAACATGCGATGTCACGTTTAAACAGTCTATTAAATTTGTGAACTGGTTAGATCAAACCCGTCACGGCAAGCATAATTTTTATCATCATCTATTCGATATCATTAATTTACACCAAGGTGACGCTGTATCGACTTGGTTGGCCGAAAAAAGCGGACATTTTGCCGATTTTATTTCCCCGCAGCATTTAGCTTGCGAAGCGGCTAAAGCACCAAAGCTCATTACTACGCCAGAATATGTGGGCATCTTAGGTTATGCTTATCATCTCAATGCGGCAAAATTTGCCAAATTACTCGCAAAAAATGCCATTGAGAAATTTAATGTAGAGCATATTTTAACGACAGTACACGACGTGTGTTTAGGTGTAGATGGCGCTATCGAGTCATTGCAGACTGAGCGGGGGAATCTATCTTTTGATTTCTATATTGACTGCAGTGGCTTTGAATCTATTTTGTTAGCCAAAGCATTAAAAGTGCCATTTATCAGTAAAGCGCAGCAACTTTTTATTGATACGGCATTAGTCGCACAGATTCCGACCCAGCCAGCTGATGTTATTCCTCCTTATACCAAAGCAACTGCCCATCAAGCGGGATGGATTTGGGATATTGCACTTACCCAGCGCCGCGGTACAGGATTTGTGTATTCATCTGTGCATATGAATCAAACTGAAGCTGAACAAAAGTTTGACCGTTATCTTGGTGGTAAACTCGCCGATATTCCCCATCGCAAAATCCCAATGAAGGTCGGCTATCGTCAACAATTTTGGGTCAAAAACTGCGTTGCATTAGGGCTGGCACAGGGCTTTTTAGAACCCATAGAAGCGACTTCAATTTTATTAACGGACTTTTCTGCTCGATTTCTTGCTGAACGTTTCCCTGCAAATAAAGATGAGGTGGATTACTTGTCAATGCGTTTTAATCGCACTGTTAACCATGCATGGGAAAGGGTCGTCGAATTTGCCAAATTGCATTATTGTTTGTCAGATAGAACTGACTCGGCATTTTGGCTTGATAATCAGCGTGAAGAGACAATTCCTGAGCCGTTAAAAGAGCGGCTTAACATGTGGAAGTCATTTAGCCCTATTGCAGAGGATTTCCCCTCAAAGTTTGAGGTGTTTAACTTAGATAATTACTTATATGTTCTTTATGGGATGAAATATCCGACTCAACCGCATGATAGAGGTTTAGTCGCAAAAGCTAATTTGAATGCTTATATGAGTAACATGTCGAATGTGAAGCGCCAAATGTTTGAGGGGTTACCAGAACATAGAGAATTGATTGATAAGATTTGTACTTATGGCTTGCAAGCTATCTAAGCGCTTTAATTTAATGTGTAAAAAGGAAAAATAAAATGAAAACACAATTTGTACCTTTAAATGACGCAAGTCATAAAAATTTAGCGATTGGGGATAAGGTTGATTACAGCCTTTTTGAGACTATGCATATGCTCCCTCTTCAGGTTCAAGAGTTTATGTCTGCTGCGACCAGTTTCCCTATCGTGTTTACAAAAAACGCTCAAACTGGTGAGTTCCTCTCTATTGCGATTACTGCACTTAAGCCTAATACTAATAAGTTGCTCAAAAACGGTCAGTGGCAATGTCGCTATTTACCTATTCAAGTTCAATTGTATCCTTTTGTAATGAGTTATATAGATAACGACAAAGTTATCTTAGGTGTTGATGTCAATAATTCATCAGTGGCAGAACATGAAGCGCATCGTTTATTTGATGATTCAGGCAATCAAACGGTCTATTTATCAAAAAAACTTGAATTAGCGAGTTTACAGGCTAGTTATCATGAGATGACAAAGTACTTTATCAAAGTGTTACTCAATCATGGACTGTTGCAACCACGTACATTAACAGTGACTACACTTGATGGCACTAAAACCAATATTGATGGAATATATACCATTGACGAAGGAAAACTGCAGCAGCTAGACGATACGACATTGCTTGATTTTGCTAAACGAGGTTTCTATTCAGCTATTTACGCACACCTTTGCTCATTAAATTTAATTGATTTGGTGATGGAAAAATAAACTCAATTTTATATAGTTCGTTTTAATAATATTAAAGCGAACTATTGTAATTGAGGCTATTTAGTTTGCTAGCATCACACTCCCAGTCAAAATAATCCAGCTTGCAAAAAACAGTTTTAAGGTTTTGACTGGAAGATATAGCGCCAGCTTGCGGGCTAACAATCCTCCGATAATTGCACCGGGTCCTGCAAATAGCACTAATTCATATAAAGCGTGACTGTGGTCGGAGAACACGTGTATTGGGCTTGCCGACCAAACGGTTATGGCTGATACCACAACGCCAACCGCGACGGCCATCTTGGCGCAGATACCTCGTAACATCAGATAGATTACAATCAGTTCACCTACACCAACAGACAACCAAGCGGTGATGATCCCGCCAAAGTAACCAATAACCGCTAAACAAAAATAGTCTATGGATTTAAGACTATTACTTTGCAGATAGCGGCGTTGACTGCTGAAAATGATTGCTATCCCAAGTGCGATAGAGAAAAGGCTAAAACTGGTGTGGAGCGAAGAGGGCGAAGTTAGTTGCCATAACTCACTGCTCCAAAGGCCAAGTACTGAAAAGCATGCACAAAGCAAGATACATGGAATAAAACCACACCAGGTTTTATCCATATGGTGATGCCGTTGATAGTATCTTGACCATGAAATTGCGCCAGCAGTCATGCCAAAACACTGGATCATAAAAGACGTCGAGACACTTTGAGCTTCGGTAAAATCTAAACTAGAGAACACAGGGATGAAAATAACGCCTCCGCCTGCTCCAGTTGAATTAGCAAAGATAGCTCCTGTTATTCCTAAAAATATAAACTTGCCATATTCTTTAATTAACTCAAATGGTTGTGCGAATTGAACAAACCAAACTATCCATGTGCTTAACAGAGTGAGCAGTACCGTTAACGACCGATAATATTGGCCGCTGAAGGTGTTTTTACGCTTAAAGGTAGGGATATATGTGAGCATCTTTTTAAGATAACTGAGTGTGTCGTTTGAGTTGTTGCACCTATGTTATCAGTCAAAGACAGCGTTGTCACATAGGTTGATAAATATAGATTTAAATTTAACCAATTGAAATTTAAAGAATAAATTTATCTTTCTTAAAAATATAAAGCTAATTGTCAAAAAAATGTAGAAATCCTGTTCTTTCTTTTGTAATTTAATGAATGACAACGCTGTCATTTGCTTGTGTGATGCGTTGTTTAGTAAGGTCTGCATGAAGAGGATGAGGTCTCCTTATTCATGTGTTTGGCAGAAGTATTGCTGGTCGGGCGGCGGTACGTTTGTCTTTAATATTTGATAGTCTCTCCCCAGAAACTAGCGTTGGCTGGGTACTGTAAACAGTGCCCAGCCATTTTTTTAGGTAGAGTGACCTTGTTAGGATAAGCAGACAAGTTAGCGGCATTAATAAATAAAACTCGCTGGATTTTCCAGTCATAAAAGAGGCTGCGATTCATGGTTATTCATATTGCTACACCGCTTTGCAGCGTAGTGGCGACTTTTGCTAAGCGTTTGTTGATGTCCGTCTTGGGACTCTGGGCGAGCGTTATGCTGTGTGCGTTGAGTTTCACCGCGATAGCCGCTGTGGAGTCAACGTCGTTTGCGCTTACTAATGCTGCTTTTGCGGCTGGCACTTCTTCGGCAAGCAATCCCACTCCTATCAAGATAGTGACCACCATCCAACAGCAATGGCAATTTAATCTGCTAAAAGAGGCGCTGCGCCGCTCCGGCAAGCCGTATCAAGTTGAACAAATGTCGACGCAGATGAACCAAAAACGCAATGCAGAGGAAGCACTTGCTGGCACTGTTGACGTATTTTGGAGCATGACTTCCAAAGAGCTTGAGGAAACCATGCTGCCCGTGCGGATCCCACTGTTTAAGGGATTGCTTGGTAACAGATTATTAATTATCCGTAAAAGTGATGAGGCTAAGTTTGCCAACGTAAAAACATTGGCGGATTTTAAACAATTAACCGCTGGGCAAAACCGTTATTGGCCCGATGCGAGCATTCTCGAAGCTAATGGTGTGCCGTTGGTAACGAGCTATCAGTACACCAATCTATACCCGATGTTAGAAGGTGGCCGGTTCGACTACCTTGCGCTTGGCGCACAGGAAATCGGCGATGAACTTGCGAGCCACCCTGATCCCGCACTTAAAATTGATAGCCATATCCTGCTGCAATATCGCTCTCCGGCCTATTTTTTTGTCTCACCAAAACGCCCTGAGTTAGCTGAGGCAATCTTAGCGGGGCTTGAGTACATGATTAGCGACGGTAGCTTCGATGAAATGTTTAATCGTGAACTTAAGATTGAGCAGCTCTACCGTGATGCGCAGTTTGAGCGGCGCGTGATTATCCGCTTAGATACGCCAGATTTACATCCCCTAACGCCGATTGAACGCCAGGAGCTGTGGTTAGATCTATTTAGTGTGCAAGGTGCAACATAATGAAAAATTTAGCCTTAAAAGTACAAATTGGGCTAGCTGCGGCGATATTTATGATCGTGAGCGCCTTGTTTGGGGCGTCCTATTGGTTGGCGAGCGATAAGCTGATGAGCGGTGAAATGGCCTTTGAAGACAATACGGTCGCTAATCTGCAAGTCACTATGGCACAGCCGATTTTTACCTACGATTACGAACAGATCCGGGCTGTATTATCTTCCATGTTAAAGTCTAAACAAATTTATCAAATTACCGTTGTTGATCATCGCGGTAAGCTGCTCGCAGAGGATAAACAAGCCGAGGCAGTTGCCGTCAACTATCTACAAACAAGAGAGTTACAGTTTAGCGACCAAGGTAATCCTACCGGACGCTTAACCATTACTTTTTCCATTTTGCCCGTAAAAGCGCAGTTATCCGAGTTGTTGCTGAGCTACTTTATACAGGCTTTGTTGATTTTAGCGGGCAGCCTCGTCGTTATTTTCATTATTTTAAAGCGTTTAGTGATCACCCCATTAGATAAGGTTGTCACCGCGTTAGAAGAGATTGCCAATGGTGATGGCGATTTAAGTCATCGATTACCCGTTGAAACTGAAGATGAAATTGGCAAACTCGCCAATGCTTTCAACGGCTTTGTCGAACAAATTCACGGCACTATTTCAAGGGTGCATGAAACCTCGAGTCTGCTATTGGGCGATGCTAAGGCGCTGGGCACGTTGTCGCAAAGCAACAATCAAAGGGTGCAAGCTCAGCTTAAAGAAACCGAAGCCGCGGTCACGGCCGTGACTCAATTGAGTGCCAGTGCAAATGAAGTGGCCATCAATGCTAAACGTACCGCCGATGCGGCAACCCAAGCCGATAGGGCGGTTGACGATGGCCAGCGTCAGTTTGACTCGGGCTTAGCCATTACTCGCCAACTTGCGGCTGAGTTAACACGTTCGGCTCAGTCGGTGTCGCAGTTACAACAGGAAACGCAGCGTATTGATGAAGTTGTGGTGGTGATCAGCAGCATTGCTGAGCAGACTAATCTGCTGGCGTTAAATGCCGCGATTGAAGCTGCCAGAGCGGGTGAGCAGGGGCGTGGTTTTGCCGTCGTTGCCGATGAAGTGCGCTCTTTAGCGAGTCGCACCCAACAGGCGACGGGAGAAATCCAAAAAATGATCCAACAGGTGCAGAGCCGAGTTGCCGAAACCGTGAATGTGATGCAATCGAGTCAGACTCTCTCCAATCAAGGGGTCAACCGTTCGGAAGAAATTAAACTCGTTCTATCTAAAGTGACTGATTTAGTTTCAAATATCAGTAATATGAATATCGAAGTTTCCCATGCGGCGCAGGAGCAGACCTGTGTCACCGAAGCGATTTCTCGTACATTAAATGATCTTGCCAATGTCTCAGGTTCAGCCTCCCTCGATAGTGAGCATCTAGCACAATCGAGTGAGCGACTGTTTCACCAAGGGGAAAGACTGCGGACGTTAGTAACTTCCTTCAGATTGTAGCCATTTCTGAAGCTAGAAAAGGAATATCATGAATAAAACGATTGCCGCCACCGCCATTTTATTTGCATTAGGTTTAAGTGCCTGTAGCCAAGCGCCTAAAACAGTGAATGTGCCAGTGCCAAGCTCAGCCGAGCTCGCCACGCCTGCGTCATTAACCCAAGCGCAATTGCAGCAGTTTGGGGATACCTTGGGCGTGAGTTATCGCGTGCTCACTAACCGACCCGATAATAACTGTGACAAAGCCGCCGCTGAAGGTCGTTGTTTTGTAGCTGAAATTGATTTTGCCCCTGGCGTTGATCTCAAAGGTCACGACTGGGCGATTTATTTTAGCCAGATGCGTCCGGTGCAATCGGTTGAGGGCAAAGAGTTTTCCATCACTCATGTCAAGGGCGATCTTTATCGGATAACGCCTACTGAGGCATTCAGCGGTTTTAACAAAGGGGTTAAAAAGACCTTAAGGTTCCGTGGTGAGCTTTGGCAACTGTCCGAAACCGATGCTATGCCAAACTATTACATCGTTGCTGGGGATTTATCGCCAGTGGTGATTGCCAGCACGCAAGTGAAGCAAGATCCTGAAACGGGGATGGAAGTGCGCCCCTATGTTGAGGCGTACACCGATATGGTGAAGCAGTATCGCCGTACTGATGCGGATAAATTAGTGCCTGCGACCGCATCACAGCTATTTAGCAATAACCAAAATGTCAGTGAAGATGCCAGTTTAGCGGTCAATACCATTATTCCCACGCCGCAAAAAGTCGCGATCCATTCTCATGATAAAGCGGTATCACTCACCTCTGGCATTACATTGGATGTCGCGTCAGTATTGAGTCCATCTGCTGGAAATCAGTCTTTTAAAACCGAGCAAGTGGCTGCGGCGCTTGAACGCTTAGCACGTTTGGGCGTTAAAGAGTCAGAACAAGGCTTAGTGGTGAAATTGAGCTGGCGCCAAGGTGCAGAGAGCAGTTATCTGCTGGATATCAAACCCGATGGTATCAAGATTGCCGCAGGTGATGCGGCAGGATTTTCCTATGCGCTATCGTCACTTGCCAGTTTGATTGATGTGCAAGAGCTGCGCGTAAATGCGATGACAATTGAAGATAGCCCAAGATATCCATTCCGCGGTATGCATATCGATGTGGCCCGTAATTTCCACAGTAAGGCGATGATTTTTGCGCTGATTGATCAAATGGCGGCTTACAAACTCAACAAATTACATCTGCATATGGCCGATGATGAAGGTTGGCGCTTAGAGATTGATGGTCTGCCTGAACTGACCGATATTGGTAGTAAGCGTTGCCACGATCTTGAGGAAACTACCTGTTTGTTACCGCAGCTTGGCAGTGGGCCTGTTGCGGAGTCGAGCGTTAATGGTTTCTATAGCAAACAAGACTATATCGATATAGTCAAATATGCCGATGCCCGCCAAATTCAAGTGATCCCTTCGATGGACATGCCTGGCCATAGTCGCGCAGCGATAAAATCCATGGAGGCGCGTTACCGTAAATTACTCGCCCAAGGTAAGCCTACGGAGGCGAAAACCTATTTGTTGTCGGATGCGGCTGATACGACTGTGTATTCTTCGGTGCAGTATTACAACGACAACACCCTGAATGTCTGTATGGAATCGACCTATCAATTTGTCGATAAAGTCATTGATGAAATAGCCAAATTACACCAAGCCGCGGGTCAACCATTAACTCGATACCATATCGGCGCCGACGAAACCGCTGGGGCGTGGAAGCAATCTCCTGAGTGTTTATCCTTTGTAGCCAATAACGATAAAGGCGTGAAATCTATCGAGGATTTAGGCGCTTACTTTATTGAGCGGATATCGAATCAACTGGCGGAAAAAGGCATTGAAGCCGCAGGTTGGAGTGATGGCATGAGCCATGTTCGCCCAAGCTATATGCCAGCTAAAGTCCAATCTAATATTTGGGATGTGATCGCCTATAAAGGATATGAGCATGCCAATCAGCAAGTGAACAACGGTTGGGATGTGGTGCTCTCGAATCCTGAAGTGCTTTATTTTGATTTTCCCTACGAAGCCGATCCTAAAGAGCATGGCTATTATTGGGCAAGCCGCGCCACCAACGCGCACAAAGTGTTTAGCTTTATGCCGGATAACTTAGTGGCGAATGCGGAGCAGTGGACCGACTTGCAAAATCTGCCTTTCGAAGCCGACGATAGGGCAAGAACCGATGAGAAAGGCAAAAAATCTGGACCACGGGAGCAAGGTAAAAACTTTGCTGGTTTACAGGGGCAGTTGTGGAGTGAAACCATTCGCAGCAACGATACCGTTGAGTACATGATTTTCCCTCGTTTATTGATGCTGGCTGAGCGTGCTTGGCATCAAGCAGAGTGGGAAGTGCCTTACCAATATCAAGGTGCATTGTATAACCAAAGCACTGGGCACTTTACTGCGGCAATGCGTGACGCGCAGGCACAATCTTGGCAGCAAATGGCCAATACCTTAGGGCATAAGGAGTTTATTAAACTCGATAAGGCAGGTATCGATTACCGAGTGCCGACTGTCGGTGCCGAGATCCGTGACGGTAAACTGTTTGCCAACGTGGCTTATCCAGGACTTAAGATTGAGTGGCGACAAGTGAGTGGGCAATGGCAATCCTATCAAGCAGGGCAGGCGGTAACTGCGCCCGTTGAGATCCGTGCTATTGCTGCTGATGGTATCCGCAAAGGCAGAAGCTTAATCGTTAATTAATCTGTTATGTATCTGGCTGTATTTTAAAAGAAAATACAGCCTTTTTCTTTTTCACTTTCAGTCAATTCTTTCGCCTGACATTTGATTATAAATTGCTTCAAAAGTAAATGACAACGCTGTCATTTTTGCTGTAACATTGAGTTAACTAAAGTTGAGTGTCGTATTAACGGCATAAGTATAAGCAACGGTAGCGCTGCATTAAGAG
>NZ_AKZL01000093.1:0-16499 GCF_000282755.1 Shewanella sp. POL2 | reverse complement strand
AGGCTTTATCTGAGAGCATTAAAGTGGGCAAATTATGTGTATTGGCATAGCGGCTAAAGGCGCTAGTCAAGTCAATATTAGGATGACGTAAACACTGTTCCACCAGCAGAGGTACAGGGCTTGGTGCAGCAGAGGCTGCACCAATAGAGGATAATAAACACCAGCCAAACAGGCTAGCCGTAAACAATGTTTTTGGCATAGGCAACGGGGCTGTGACCCTCATGGTATGGGATGACATGGCTTTAACATGCCTAAGTGTATCATGCTCTAGTTCAAATCTTGATTCGGTTGATTTTTCACAGCAATAATCGTTGCGCGTTTTGGCGCAGGGTAACCCTCGATAGTTTTAGTGATATCGTTAGGATCAAGATATTCAACCAGTGATTCATTTGGCATCCAATCGGTTCGGCGCTGCTCGGCAAGGGCGGTAATATCGGTATCGACACAACGTATGTCGGTGAAATCACATTTTTTAAGCCAGAGCATCAGTGCCGCAACGGATGGAATAAACCAAACGTTATTCATTTTGCCATACCTATCTTGCGGGACGAGTACGGCGTTTTCATCACCATCAATCACTAACGTCTCTAATACTAATTCTCCCCCCATACGTAACTGATCGCGTAATTGCAACAAGTGATCAATGGGTGAGCGTCTGTGATACAAGACGCCCATGGAGAATACTGTATCGAAGGCATCCAATGGCGGAAGTTCTTCAATACCAAGTGGCAACAGGTGCACAGGGTGATTCTCACCACTCAAGCGTTTAACCGCTTCAAATTGGCATAAAAACAGCGGGGAAGGGTCGATACCCACGACACGCTTAGCGCCGGCCCCTAACATACGCCACATATGATAGCCGCTACCGCAACCTACATCGAGTACTGTACGGTTTTGCAGGGGCGAAATATGCGGTTTAACCCGATCCCATTTCCAATCGCTGCGCCATTCGGTGTCGATATGAATGCCGTGAATATGGAATGGACCTTTACGCCAAGGCATAAAGAGCCGCAGTAAATTCTCGAGTTTTTCCTTTTCGCCTGGCGTGAGCTGCTCACCCGTGCCTATCGTGACACTATCAACAAAATCGACTTTATCTGGGCTTGGATAGTGCAGTTTATTAAGCACTTTTTCCCATTTCGGGAGGTTGCCGTGTTTGTGTTCTCTTTGCCATTTACCGAGGATTGCTGGCAAGGTTTCAAGCCAATGTTGTAAATTTGAGTCGGCGATTTGTTGATAAAAGGAGCTAAAATTAATCACTTGATGGCCACCATAGAAGCAAAGTTAAAACATTGGAACCATGTACTAAAGTGACTAAACCCTTGGCGAGTTAAGCGCTGTTGATGCGTACTTAAGGTATCTGGTTTCATGACATTTTCCAGCGCACTACGTTTTTGACTGATTTCGAGCTCGCTATAGCCATTGGCTCGTTTAAAGTCGAGATGCAGTTCTTCAAGTACACTTTGAATTGGCGCATCATCAAAGCGGATTTTTTCCGAGAGTACTAAGATCCCTCCTGGATTTAAGCCTTGATAAATCTTGGCAATAAGTGACTCTCTGTCCTCGGGAGGTAAAAATTGTAGCGTAAAGTTGAGCACCACTAAGGAGGCGTTTTCGATGTGAATATCGCGAATATCACCGCAGATCAGCTCAACCTCAGTATCACTGACATAGGCATTGAGGTTTTCTTGGCAGCGCGTCACCATAGACTCACTATTGTCTACGGCAACAATTCGGCAGTCACGGCCTTGGATCTGGCGGCGAATGCTCAATGTTGCAGCACCTAAAGAGCATCCTAAGTCGTAAATCTGGGTATTAGGTTTAACAAAACGATCCGCAAAATCGCCGATAGTATTGATAATTTGGGTGTAACCAGGCACTGAGCGGCGGATCATGTCACTAAAGACACCCGCAACACGGCTATCAAACTGGAAATCGCTAATGTGCTCGCTCGCTTGAGCGTAGATAGTATCTTGGGAAGCGTTCATTTGGGAATGTCTCGAAAGTTCAACCCCGCATTTTAACGAATCCCGTTGACTAGCAGCAAGTCTCGGGCTAGTAATTTGCCAGAAATTTCTGTCTAATATGCGATAAATAACAAAGTATTTACATTGTACATCAGGTACTAGGGACCCCAGTTGAAGTTAGTGTTCCAGCTTATTGTGATCCTGTGTTGTGTTTTTTCGAACAACACAGTTAATGCCAGTCAAGGACCGACTGATTCGCTTATCGTGGTGATGGGGGAAGACAGCTTTCCCTATCAATTTGTGGATAACGAGGGCGAAGCCACGGGGTTATTAGTCGATCTTTGGAAGGAGTGGGGTAAACGCACCGATACCTCACTTGTTTTTGTTGCGCGACACTGGAATGAATCCCTCGCACAGTTACAACAGGGAAACGCCCAAGTGCATATTGGCATGGGTAAAACCCCGGAGCGTGAACAACTATTTGATTTTGCCGATCCGATTGCTGATGTTCGCACCTATTTGTATTTACATAAATCCTTGCAGGGCAAAAAAAACATTAAAGAATTGGTGCCTTACCAGATTGGAATTGTGTCCGGTTCTTCCCATGAAGCGGAATTACGCCGTATCGAACCTGCGTTAGTATTTAAATATTATGAAAGCCGTGAAAAGCTACTTGCAGGTGTGGCGGCGGGTGACACAGTGGTGTTTGCTGGGCTCGACGGTTATCTTCGCGACCCTTCCTCTAACCAAACGATCGCAGCAAATTTTCCTCTCAATATACGTATCCCCATCAAAGCGATGCAATTTGTGCCTGCGGTGATGAAGCACAATACCGCCTTACTGAATAAAATTAAGGCGGGCTTTAATGCTCTTGACCCTAAATTTATCCAACAAACTGAGCGTCGCTGGTTGGGTTACCACGGCCAAAAAGCGGGACTGATAGTCGCGATGCAACTGGGAGTTGAACCTTTTGTTGATTTAGGTGTTGATGGTTTACCCCATGGTTTTTATGTAGATCTTTGGCGACTATGGTCGGCTAAAACGGGGATTGATGTCGATTTTATCTCAGGCGATATGAACGGCAGTGTTAACGATGTACGTCAAGGGTTAGCCGATGCTCATATTGGTTATCCCGAGAGTGATGACATGAAAACGGGGTTAACTCGCGCGTGGCACTTGTATACGGTAAAGAGTCGACTGTTTTTGTATCAACAGCAATTAACTGATTTACATCGCTTAAAAGGTAAACGTATTGGTGTTGTGCCAACGGCGCCATATTTAGTCCAGTTACGCAAAGCACTGCCGGATGTGTCATTGCGTTACTATGACAGTATGGATGCGATGGTCGCTGGTGCAAGAGCGGGGGAGATTGTTGGGTTTGTTGCTGCGGGAGCATGGACTACCCATTATCTTCTGCAAAACAAAGCATGGGCCGATTTTAATCAATACCCTGAGCTGGAATTTCCTACCGATATCTATGTATTAACTCGAAGCGATGATCCTGGACTGACTCAACGGATCAGCAATGGATTTCACAGCATTAGCATGCAGGAATTTGCTGATGTTGAACAAAAATGGATGCTTAACCCTAAAGACCGTATTTTTAATCAGGCAGGCTTACGCAGTATCCAACTCTCAAGCAGCGAACAAAACTATCTTTCACAATTGGGTGAACTCAAACTGGGTTATCTTAAGCAGTGGCCGCCCATGGAATTTAGCGATGAACAAGGGCAATTCGCGGGCATTAATAGTGATATCGTAAATATGTTCGCCCAGCAATTGCATCTTAAGATCCAACCCGTTGCGTTTGATGATTGGCAGTCGCTTATTCGCGCATTGCGCACAGGAGAGATTGCACTGGCGGGCAGTATTGCTAAAACCGCTGAGCGGCAACAGCATGTGGTTTTTAGTGATGCCTATTGGCCATCGCCATGGGGGCTAGTATCGCAGCTTGAACAAGTCTCTGTTTTTAATTTGGCACAATTGGCAGGTCAGAGAGTGGCCGTGGTTGAAGGCTATCATCTTGTCGCTCAACTAATGATGCTACAACCTTCGCTGAAGCTCGTGTTGGTACCCGATACGCACTCAGGGCTTTTAGCGGTAAATGAAGGTAATGCCGATGTGTTTATTGATAAGGTGGTGACGCTAGCCTCTGAGTTAAAAACGGGCCAGTATCCTTTACTTAAAATCTCACTCTTAAGCGATTTAGCCGACCAACATAGTCATTTTGGCATAAACCCGCAATTTACCCCATTGGCACCATTAATCAACCGAGTATTAGCGCAGATCGATCAGCAAAAGCAGCAACAAATCTATTCCCATTGGGTGAATTTCGCGATTGCCACTGACGATGGGCAATACTTGCGTTGGATCCGCTATTTATTGTTTGGAGCGTTGAGTTTATCGGTGGTGATCATCGCGGTATTAGTGGTTAATCGTCGTCTAAATCGTGAGATAACTCGTCGTATTGCCGCAGAAAAACGTTTGCAATACGTTGCGAGCCATGATGCATTAACCCAGTTACCTAATCGAGGCTTACTCGATGATCGATTATCGCAGGCACTATTAGCCCATCGTCGCGATCAGAGCCATTTTGCGCTGCTGTTTATTGATTTAGATGGATTCAAACAAATCAATGATCAGCATGGGCATCCAATAGGTGATGCCTTGCTTCTACGGGTGGCGGGATTACTGACGCAAGCCGTTCGCCATTCTGATACTGTGGCTCGATTTGGCGGCGATGAGTTTGTTATCCTGCTAAATCGTGTGCAAGATCTCGATGCCGCGACCCAAGTTGCTGATAATATTCTGCACTCGCTTTCATCGCCCTTCACTTTTGAAGGCGTAAAGGTAGAAATTGCTGTGAGTATCGGTGTGGTGATTTATCCCCGCGATGGTGATACGGCGATTGAATTATTAAAAAAAGCGGATCAATTAATGTATCAAGCCAAAACGGCGGGTGGGCGTTGCTACCGCGTGGCTTGATGTTTTTTTGTACGTTTATGCATAGATAGTGCGTTCGCCTCTAGTCAAGGGCGTAAAACTGTTTGATACTTCACCGCCTAAAAGTGAAGTACTTTGGTAATCGGCATTATTTGACTATAATGCCGCTTTTATCTCGTTTTGATTATTTCCAAAGCACCGGTTTCCGGATAAAGGATAGAGTTAGATGCGCAGTCATTATTGTGGAGACGTCAATAAGTCTCACGTTGGACAAGAAGTTACCTTGGTAGGTTGGGTTAATCGTAGCCGTGATTTGGGTGGCGTAGTCTTTTTAGATTTAAGAGACAGAGAAGGTCTGGTCCAAGTGGTTTACGATCCAGATTTACCTGAAGTGTTCAATGTGGCTAGCACACTGCGCGCTGAGTTTTGTGTGCAGGTAAAAGGCGTGGTTCGTGCACGTCCTGATAGCCAAGTTAACGCACAAATGAAAACTGGCGAAATTGAAGTGTTGGGTAAAGCACTAACTATTATCAACAGTTCTGAGCCACTGCCGCTGAGCTTAGATAACTATCAAAACAACAGTGAAGAACAGCGTTTAAAATATCGTTATTTAGATTTACGTCGCCCAGAAATGGCACAGCGGTTAATGTTCCGCGCGAAAGTGACCAGTGCTGTGCGTCGTTTCCTCGACTCAAACGGTTTCTTAGATATTGAAACGCCGATCCTGACCAAGGCAACCCCAGAAGGTGCCCGTGACTATTTAGTGCCGAGCCGTACATATAAAGGTCAATTTTTCGCACTGCCACAATCACCACAGCTATTTAAACAGCTGCTGATGATGTCAGGCTTTGACCGTTACTATCAAATCGTAAAATGCTTCCGTGACGAAGATTTACGTGCTGATCGTCAGCCAGAATTTACTCAAATCGATATCGAAACGTCTTTCATGAGCTCAGAGCAAGTGATGGCGAAAACCGAAGAGATGATGCGTGGTCTGTTCCTTGAGATGCTGAATGTCGATTTAGGCGAATTCCCGCGCATGACCTACAACGAAGCCATGCGTCGTTTTGGTTCAGACAAGCCCGATTTACGTAACCCATTAGAGCTGGTGGACGTGGCTGACTTGCTCAAAGAAGTAGAGTTTGCGGTATTCTCAGGTCCAGCCAATGATGAAGAAGGCCGTGTTGCGGCGCTGCGTATTCCTGGCGGTGCAAGCCTGTCTCGTAAGCAAATCGACGATTACACTAAGTTTGTTGGCATCTACGGCGCCAAGGGCTTAGCGTGGATGAAGCTAAACGACCTTACTCAAGGCCTAGAAGGCATTCAATCGCCTGTGCTTAAGTTCTTGAATGAGAACATTGTTAACGAAATCATCAGCCGCACTGGCGCACAAACGGGCGATATTATTCTGTTTGGTGCTGATCAAGCGACTGTGGTTGCCGAATCTATGGGCGCACTGCGTCTTAAAGCCGGTGAAGACTTTAATCTGCTTGAAGGTCAATGGCGTCCATTGTGGGTGGTTGACTTCCCAATGTTTGAGAAGATCAACGGCAGCTTCCACGCGGTTCACCATCCATTTACCGCTCCGCGCGGCGTGACACCTCAAGAGCTAGAAGCCAATCCTGCTAACCGTGTGTCAGATGCCTACGACATGGTATTAAACGGCTGTGAATTAGGTGGTGGTTCGGTACGTATCCACAACCAAGAGATGCAGTCTGCGGTATTCCGCATTCTTGGCATTACCGATGAAGAAGCGAAAGAGAAATTCGGCTTCTTACTCGAAGCGTTACGTTACGGTACGCCACCACATGCAGGTTTAGCCTTTGGTTTAGACCGCATCATCATGCTGATGACGGGCGCAAGCTCAATCCGTGATGTGATGGCATTCCCGAAAACCACCACAGCGGCGTGCCCGTTAACCAATGCGCCAGGTTTTGCTAATCCACAACAATTAGCTGAACTAGGTATTTCCGTGGTGAAAGCCGCGAAGACTGAAGACTAATCTTTAGCGATTATCGAGTACCGAGGCGCAAGCCTCGGTCTATTTTTATCCCGTCATTTCATTTCTTATCAATATCTGCGTTATCGACGTCACTGAACTTGCCGTCATTCACTGTGTAAAGGAACATTGAGTAAAGGCGCCTTATTCGAGGCACCGTCAAGGTTACCTTAGGCTATTGATAAGATGTGCAATGGCTACATGTAGAGGAGAACTCCCATGGCTGGTCATAGTAAGTGGGCCAATATTAAGCACCGCAAAGCAGCGCAAGATGCCAAGCGCGGTAAACTCTTTACCAAATTTATCCGTGAGTTAACGGTTTCAGCCCGCGAAGGCGGCTCAGATCCCGATTCAAATCCGCGTCTGCGAATCGCCATCGATAAGGCGCTCGGCGGCAACATGACCCGCGATACCATTGAGCGCGCGATTAAGCGCGGTGCTGGCGAGCTTGAAGGTCAGCAGCTCGAAACCATTATTTACGAAGGTTACGGCCCAGGCGGCACCGCGGTGATGGTGGAAACCATGACCGATAACCGTAACCGTACCGTCAGCGGCGTACGTAATGCCTTTAGCAAATCGGGCGGTAACTTAGGAACCGATGGTTCGGTTGCCTATTTGTTCACTAAACGCGGAGTATTGTCCTATGCGCCTGGCACCGATGAAGATGCCTTGATGGATGCGGCGCTCGAAGCGGGCGCCGAAGATGTGGTGAGTTACGATGATGGTGCGATTGACGTATTTACCGAACCGACCGAGTTTTACGGGGTGAAAGATGCCCTCGATGCCGCAGGGTTTGTCAGTGATAACGCCGAAATCGCGATGATAGCCTCGACCAAAGCCGAGTTAGATGCCGAGACTGCCGAGAAGTTTATGCGCCTTATCGATACCCTCGAAGAGCACGATGATGTGCAAGAGGTGTATCATAATGCCGAAATTTCTGATGAGATTATGGAAAGTTTGGGTTAAGCCAACTTGGGGAGGTACAAGTGTTTGCAAGCTAGATGCTGAGTAAGACAACGTGTCTCCTTTGGTTGAATGAACGCGAGCAGGTTTTGAGTGGTTCTTTAATGGTTCTTTAATCAGTCATGATTTGGTTGAGGCGCTGTTAAGACGCAAATCGACCGATTTACGTAAGGCGCACGCATAAGGAAACAATGGCAATTATTTTAGGTGTAGACCCAGGTTCGCGGATCACAGGTTACGGCGTTATCCAATGCCAAGGGCGGCAGCAACTTTATTTAGGCAGTGGCTGCATTCGTACCTCGGGTGATGATCTGCCGTTAAGATTAAAGCAGATCTTTGATGGTATAAGTGAAATTATTCGCCAATATCAACCCGATGAGTTTGCCATTGAACGGGTATTTTTGGCTAAAAATGCCGACTCAGCCTTAAAATTGGGCCAAGCCCGTGGCGCAGCAATTGTCGCAGCAACCGTGGCGAATTTACCTGTTGCAGAATACAGCGCAACCCAGATAAAAAGTGCTGTAGTCGGGACTGGGCGTGCGAAAAAAGAGCAAGTACAACATATGATCCAGCAATTGCTTAAGCTCCCAGCCGCACCACAGGCAGACGCCGCGGATGCGCTTGGCGTTGCAGTATGTCATTATCACACCAATCAAAGCTTGGTTGCCTTAAGCGGCCGAGCGACAACAAGAACATATGGACGGTACAGATGATAGGTCGTTTACGTGGAGTGTTAATTGAAAAGCAAGCGCCAGAGGTGTTGATTGATGTCAATGGCGTGGGTTACGAGTTACAGATGCCCCTCACCAGCTTCTATGAACTCCCCGAGGTCAATCAACCGACCACAGTGTATACCCATTTTGTGGTGCGTGAAGATGCCCAGCTGCTTTACGGCTTTATCACTAAACAAGAGCGCTCACTGTTTCGTTTGCTTATCAAAGCCAACGGCGTGGGCCCTAAACTGGCGTTAACCATTCTTTCTGGCATGACCGCCAGCGAGTTTGTGGGCTGTGTCGAGCGCGATGATATAGTGACGCTGGTGAAATTACCCGGTGTTGGTAAAAAGACTGCCGAACGTTTATTGGTTGAGATGCGCGATAAATTGAAGAGTTTGATGGAGGCATCCGTAGGCTCTGAGCGTGAGTTCGTACTGCAATCTAACTATTCACCGGCTCCGACGGTCAACAGTGCCGAAGAGGATGCAATTTCAGCCTTGATCTCCCTCGGCTATAAACCGCCACAGGCGAGCAAAGCGGTTTCAGCAGCCTTTAAAGAAGGCATGGACAGTGAGACCTTAATTAAGGCCGCGTTAAAATCGATGCTCTAACGCATGGTTTTGATTGAGGCAGTTTATTGCGGTGCGCGATTTTTGCAGCCAAGCAGGCTGCAACTGCAGCAAAATAGCAAGTGCCGCATGCCAAGAATGCAATGCGGTAACAGGAATAGGTAAATGATTGAAGCAGATAGACTGATACAGCCACAGCTGCAAGGTCAAGATGATGTTATCGATAGGGCAATGCGCCCTAAATTGCTCGATGAATACACTGGGCAGGATGATACGCGCGCTCAATTAAAGGTATTCATTCAAGCGGCCAAGAATCGCGAAGAAGCCTTAGATCATATGTTGATCTACGGTCCGCCAGGTTTAGGTAAAACCACCTTGGCGATGATTGTCGCCAATGAAATGGGCGTCAATATCAAATCGACCTCGGGTCCCGTGTTGGAAAAAGCAGGGGATTTAGCGGCGCTGCTGACTAACCTCGAAGCGGGTGATGTACTTTTCATCGATGAAATCCATCGATTAAGTCCAGTGGTTGAGGAGATCCTGTATCCGGCGATGGAAGACTATCAACTGGATATCATGATAGGTGAAGGACCGGCAGCGCGTTCCATTAAGCTCGATTTACCACCTTTTACTTTAGTCGGCGCGACCACGCGGGCGGGGGCCTTAACCTCTCCGCTAAGGGCGCGTTTTGGCATCCCGCTGCGACTTGAGTTTTATAATGTCAAAGATTTAAGCACCATTGTGACCCGTTCTGCCCAAGTGATGGGATTAGCCATTGATAGTGAGGGCGCAACTGAAATTGCCAAACGTTCGCGCGGTACACCAAGGATTGCCAATCGATTACTCCGGCGGGTGCGTGATTATGCCGAAGTGCAACACGATGGTGCTGTGACTCAACATGTTGCTGAGCTGGCGCTCAATTTACTCGATGTCGATGGCGAAGGCTTCGATTATATGGACCGCAAATTGTTGCTCGCGATTATCGATAAGTTTATGGGCGGCCCAGTGGGCCTTGATAACCTTGCGGCAGCAATTGGTGAGGAGCGCGAAACCATTGAAGATGTGCTCGAACCTTTCCTTATTCAACAAGGTTTTATCCAACGCACTCCCCGTGGCAGGATCGCAACGGCCAGAGCGTATTTACACTTTGGAATGATAAAACCAGAGTGATCGCTAAATAGTGTTATCTATTGCTTAATATAAAAGCGACTTAGGTCGCTTTTATATTTTTTGTATAGAAATAGATGAAACCTGGATTTAATTTAATCCTTATTGTTTTTATTAGCTTTTTACGTAATCTCTGCAAGTAATTTAAGTGATGCGTTATTGAGTGTTGTTTGATTGTATATCATCTATCTTCTTCGTATTTTCGTTATCTTAATGCATTTTTGTCCCTTAACGATTGTCCCAATAGCAAATTAGTTCTCAATTTATAAATTGACAATTAATTGTTGCATTTGTGTTTAAAATTTCCTGGGTTTGCATAAAAACCACACCTTATTCATTTTGTATCCATTAACTCACCAAAACTACTTATGTTTTCTCAATTCTTAGTATTGCAAAGATTGCTAATATGCATATTTTCTCATAATTAATCGATACATTATTCTGTGCGCAAGACTGTTTACCTTTGATAAAGTGTGACGTGCATCACACTTTTGAAGTGTTTAAATGTTTTTTAAATGTTGCATTGTTAACAGTTGTTGTGTCTATCTGAAATCAGTTTTATTGGTGTTTTATGCTGAATAAATCTAAAAGAAAGTGCACACGATCTTTTTGAAACAAATAAAAAACAAAGTAACTAAATAAATTAAACATTTTGATTTTTAAAGTTAAAAAAATGAACGTTGACTGAATGAAAGTGAATCCTCAGTATCAAGCGCAACAGTCGTACAGCAATAGTTGTACATACTGTAAGCATAAAAATAATAGTAAGATCTAGGGAGCATTCATTCATGATAAAAAGAACCAAAGTTGCGTCGGCTATCAATTTAGCTGTCGTTAGCTCAATTGCTGCTGGTACCTTCGTGGTATCAAGCGCATTTGCAGCTGAAGAGACTGCAAAAGTCGAGCGTATTGAAGTCACGGGTTCACGTATTCAACGTCAAGATATGGAAACAGCTTCTCCTGTTACCGTTATTGATGCTGCTGCAATCAAAGCCGAAGGCTTTACCTCTGTAGACCAAATGCTACAAGTACAAACCTCAATGGCAGGTGCTGCGGTAGGTTCAACCACTAACAACGGTGCTGACGGTGTTGCCCAAGTTGACTTACGTGGTATGGGCTCGCAACGTACTCTCGTACTATTAAACGGTCGTCGCATGGTGAACTCAGGTTCAGGTGCTGACAGTTCTGTGGATTTAAACTCTATCCCTGTTGCGATGATCGCTCGCGTTGAAATCCTGAAAGACGGTGCTTCAGCGGTATACGGTTCTGATGCGATTGCTGGTGTAGTGAACATCATCACCAAAAAAGATTTTGAAGGTTTCCAATTAGACTTCAACGGTAGCGGCACCGACAAGGGTGACGGCGAAAACGGTGATGTGAGCGCACTGTATGGCTTTAACACCGATGGTGGCAACTACACCTTTGGTGCAGCTTACTCTGATCGTCGTGGTGTAATTCAGGGTGATCGTGATTGGTATGATCCACTGGATAACACTAGTTCAATTATTCCAACTGGTGCATTAAATCAAAAAGTTATCGATGCCAATGGTAATTGGGTTAAGAGAACTGAGACCTATGACTACTCAAATGACGTCTATTTCCAAACACCGAGTGAACGTCGGAGTTTATTTGCAAATATGACGCAGGAGTTAGGCAATGATGTGGTACTGACTGCCGACGCTATCTATACCAATCGCCGTTCTAACCAACAACTTGCGGCACAACCTGCCCAAATCAAGTTAAACGTGTGTGGTGACCCAAGAGTCCAAGATCCAACTGCAGGTTGTCTTACCCTTGACCAAGGTATGATTGATGCAGGGATTAAAGCGGATGCTCGTGGACAAGTTCAATATAACAGACGCATGAAAGATGTTGGCCCTCGTGTTTACAGTCAAGATACTGATACTTGGCGTTTATCTGGTGGTTTAGCGGGTTCTTTAGACGTTCATACTGGTATGAATTGGAATGTGGACTACACCTTTGGTAAGAACGAAGCTAAGACTGGGGTTGCGAACTCAATTAACGCAACATTGATGGCTAATTCAATCTACGCTGATCCATATGCATGGTTTGAAGGTTCTCCCCTGACGGATGAAATGAAGGATGTTTCGTATCAAGAGCAATCTACTGGCGGTAACGAACAACAAACGTTATCAGCAGGCTTAAACGGTGAGTTATTCGACCTAAGTGCTGGTGCAGTAGGTTTCGCTATCGGAGCAGAATACCGTCGTGAAAGTGGTTTCTACAATCCTGATGCCGTTGTTGTAGCTGGTGATAGCACCGCAGCACAACAAGATCCAACCAGTGGTAACTATAATGTTATCTCTATTTTCGAAGAAGTAAGTGTACCGTTTACAGAAAAACTAACGGGTGAATTTGCACTTCGTCTAGATGATTACTCTACCTTCGGTAAGGCAACCACTTGGAAAATTGGTTTAACCTACACAGCGACAGATGAGCTGATGGTTCGTACTGTAGCTGCTACTGGTTTCCGTGCACCAAGCGTAGCTGAGCTATATGGCGGCAACTCAGGTTCGTTTGATTATCTAACTAATCCTTGGTTACCTCTGAGTGAGCAAACTGGTCAAATTTTAGTGAATCGTACATCAGATCCAGATTTGAAACCTGAAGAATCAGAGTCTTACACTGCTGGTTTAGTATACTCACCAAACTATATTGATGGTATGTCAATTACTCTTGACTACTGGCGTTTCAAAGTAACTGATGCAATTGCTCGTGCAGACGTGCAAGTTGGCTTAGATGCCTGTCATGCTGGTGATGCAGAAGCGTGCAGCACATTCAATATTACTGCGGATGGTGACTTGTTCAACTTAACAAGTGCACTGACTAACGTAGGTTCACAAGATACTAGCGGTATCGATTTCAACTTAGCCTATAACTTCGAGTTATTTGGATTAGATTGGAAAGTAAGTAACGATACGACTTACTTGATTAAGTTCGAGCAGGATGGTGAAAACTATACTGGTACAATCGACGGTAATATGGGAGCTTATGCTCGCGTACGTAACAACTTCAGCATCTCTGCAGGTCAAGATGATTGGAGCGTAATGTACTTCAACCGCTATATCAGATCGATGACAGATGTTTACACTGATTATGATGCAAACGACAATCCATTCGTTGCTGCAAGAGGTGTTGATTCAATTCTGTATCACAACATTTCTGGTACCTATCATGTAACTGATAACACCACTGTTAGCTTAGGTGTGAAGAACTTGACTGATGAGAAGCCTCTATACGTTACTAACGGTAGTGATGCTGGTACTGTTCCAGAAGTTTACGACACTATCGGCCGTACCATTTACGGCGGTGTGACTGTTAAGTTCTAATTTTAATTTGAACCCTCTCTAAAAAGCGCCTTCGGGCGCTTTTTTGTTTTGGTGCAAAAGGTTACAAGCGTTATCTATCGCTGCCAACTTGATCACAATTAAGTAAATACTGATTTTTAATCTTCTTCTTATACTAGAGCCAAACATCTAGGCATGGTAACATAAATGATATTGATTATCGTTTGGTGTTTTGGGATGAGTAGAATACTGTTAGTCGATGATGATCCATTATTCCGAGTGTGGTTAACTGATGTGCTCCGAGCACAAGGACATGAGGTTGAATGTGCCGTTAACGGTGTTGATGGGCTTTCACGCATTCGCTCCTTTGCGCCCGAGATTGTTATGCTCGATCTGGTGATGCCGCAAATGGATGGTTTTGAGCTTTTACAGGCAAGGGATTGTTTGACGCCGATAATGATGTTGTCAGCCCGCGATAATGAAGAAGACAGGATCAGAAGCTATGAACTCGGTGCGGATGACTTCTTAGCTAAACCCTTTAGTATTAAAGAGTTATTGGTACGTTTGCAGGCGATTGAGCGACGGTTAGTGCAGCGGCATAAGCCACTAATGGCGATAGATCAAACCGCCGCCATTCAATCGATTAAGTTTGACGAAACCGCCTACAGGATAACCATCGACAAGCATGCCGTGGAGCTAACCCAAACTGAGTTTAGGTTATTTAAGTACCTGTTTGAACGAAAAGGGCAAGTGATCACTAAGCAAGAGCTGCAAAAGTCAGTTTTGCAGAAGGACTTAGGGCGGTTTGATCGTAATTTAGATATGCATATCAGTAATACTCGGCGAAAACTCGCTAATACTCGCTTACCGCGTACCTTAATCAATACTGTTCGCGGTCAAGGATATAGTTTTAGCGCTTAAATGATGATTGCCCTAGGCACTGATTAATTAAAGCGTGACTGATGGCTTCTTAGGCAATTTTACTCGCTTTTCATTTTCCCCTGATACGGATTTGGTTTATTCTAACGGGCATTATTATAGTAGATGCGTATTTTGCATCATTACCCTCACATGAATAACTAAGTAGGAATCAGTATGCGGATCAGTGCCAATTTTGATGGCGGAAATATCCAAGTCATTAATCTTGATAATAAAGACGATATTCAACTGGCTATCCGTCCCGATGCGGGCGGTGAGTTTTATCAATGGTTCAACTTCCGATTCGAAGGTGAGGTGGGAAACCAGTACACCTTAAATATTATCAATGCGGGCACCGCTTCCTATCCTAAGGGTTGGCAGGATTACCACGCAGTCGCCAGTTACGATCGTCAGCATTGGTTCCGTGTACCAACTCAATATATTGATGGCAAACTCAGTATCCAGCTTGAACTTGATTGTGATGCGATTCAAATCGCTTACTTTGCGCCGTACAGCTATGAGCGTCACTTAGATTTACTCAGCAACGCACAATTGCATCCCGATGTAAATCTTGAACATTTAGGCTTAACCTTAGATGGCCGTGATATTACCCTGATGAAAGTGGGCGATGGCAATCCTGATAAACGCAATATTTGGATCACCGCAAGGCAACATCCCGGTGAGACCATGGCGGAATGGTTAGTCGAAGGCTTAGTGAATCGTCTGCTGGATAATGATTGTCCAACCGCAAAAGCGTTGCTCGATAAAGCGAACTTCTACATAGTGCCTAATATGAACCCGGATGGCAGCGTAAGAGGCCATCTGCGTACCAATGCGATTGGGGTTAACCTTAACCGTGAATGGCAAACCCCGAGCTTAGAAAGAAGCCCTGAGGTCTACCATGTAGTGCATAAGATGCAGCAAACGGGCGTAGATTTATTTTACGATGTCCATGGTGATGAAGGTCTTCCCTATGTTTTCCTCGCGGGTTGTGAGGGTGTACCAGCTTACAATGAGCGATTGGCGCAGCTACAAGCGGACTTTAGTCAGGCATTAACCTTGGCCAGTGCCGATTTCCAAACCGAGTTTGGGTACGCTAAAGACGAGCCTGGTCAAGCCAACTTGACCGTGGCGTCTAATTGGGTGGCGCAAACCTTCGATTGCTTGTCGAACACCTTAGAAATGCCTTTTAAAGACAACAATAACCTGCAAGATCCGTTTGTGGGTTGGTCACCTGAGCGCAGTATTTATTTAGGCGAAGCGTCATTGATTGCCATGCTCGCCGTGGTTGATAAGTTAAGATAGGTGCGACTATGGCATTAATCGAATGTCCAATCTGCCGTAAACGGATGTCGAGCAAGGCGCCAGCTTGCCCGCATTGTGAGGCAAAAACCAATGGTGATAATAGCTCGCTCGTACGGATCAGTCATATCCAAAAATCCAGCAGCTTAATGAACCAAAGCTTTGTTGCCATGACGCTGTTTATTGCGGGGGTGGTGATTTGGTTTTGGGGTGGAGAGCCCGCCGAAGGCGTACGCGCGACCATTGGTGCCATCTGTTTTGTCTTTGGTTTTGTGGGCTATTTAATTACCCGCGTTAGAATCGTATTACATAAGCGAAAGAGTGTATGACCGACATTAATCAAGTAATCGACCAAATGCCTGAAGAAGTCTATGAAAGGCTGCGTAGCGCTGCTGAATTAGGCAAATGGGAAGATGGCACAGTATTGACCGAAGCCCAGCGTGAATCGACTCTTCAAGTGGTGATGCTCTATCAGGCGCGCCGTTTAGATCAAACGGAGCATTTCACCATAGGTGCTGGCGGAAAATTAAATGAGCTGTCAAAGGCGGAGTTGAAGAAACAATTCCGTGGCGAGTCGATAGCCGAGTTTAAAGCTGACGACCTGTAATCTCAGTTGACGCAACGTAGTAAAAAAGCCCACTAATGTG
>NZ_AKZL01000092.1:0-16521 GCF_000282755.1 Shewanella sp. POL2 | reverse complement strand
ATTTCGGGTAAATTGCCCTGTGTGCCTTGCCGCGAGTGCTGCTTTACCTGCATCGTGTACCGCTTTGTGGGGAGCATCCAAGGCCTTAAAGTTACTCAAATGTTGATAATTTTCAGCACCAAAGCCTTTAAAATACCATTGGCCTAAACGGCATTCAGTATGGGAGTTCACACCATGGCTGTGCTGATTCTTTTCAATAAGTTGATACACATTACTCTTCCAAACGGCGTGGTCGAGTTTAGTGGTATTTAAGAATGAGGCTGTCGCGGCATTATGGATTACCTGCTGCATTTTATTAGAGCGTTGCAGCACATCTTCAACGACTTGCCCTATTTGTGTTGAAGATGAGGCAACATCAAGAGCGCTGTTTTGGTTATTATGGACAATCTCTTTAATATTAGAGGCTTGTGTAACAATCTGTTTTACTAGTTTTTCGATTTGGCTGCTCGCTTCGTGAGCTTTACTGGCTAATTGTCTGACTTCATCGGCAACAACCGCAAAACCTCGTCCAGCTTCGCCCGCTCGGGCGGCTTCAATTGCTGCGTTGAGAGCGAGTAGGTTAGTTTGCTCAGAGATCCCTTGAATAGCGGCAACAAACTGGTTAATAGAAGAAGTGGTACTATCGAGCTCGGTTACAGCAGTCATGCTACTGGTGGCTGGTTCATTAATATAGGTTGCTCTATTACCTAAATTAATAATGGCTACCCGCGTTTGATCAAAAATCTTATCTAATTCGGACAGTGCTTCTTTTTCTTCAGTGAGTAGCTCTGCACTGCTGGCAAGGCCATCTCTCACTGCATTTAACATCTCGCCGCCCTGATTTTGGCAGGCAATCACTGCACTATAATGATCGGTATTTTGGCGGGACTGTTGTTGCATGGCTTCATTTTCGCGGGCCATATTTTTTAGCTCTTCGATTTCAACTTCGTATCTATCTTGTTGATCAATGAGCTTTTGCTTCAGCGCTTCGTTTTCTGCTTTGAGTCTTGAATTAAACCACATAAAAACCTCTAAACTTTTATTGATATTGTTATGGCCACTGAATTAATAACGTCTAAGGTGCAATCCCTGCGGTATTAGGGTAAGTAGGAAAGTGTGGTAAGAAAATATTAACGTATATCAATGCCATAATCTTACTTTTTTATTGAATAACAATGAATTTATGAACTTGAGCAAATAAATTGCCCAAGTCGATTTTGGATAACAAGTGAATATCTCGTACTGTATTTCTACAAATTGCGATTCAACCTTAATTGAGCTTGCTAGTTTGAGTGTTAACGCTTTTCATCAGCATCGCAGCAAAAGCGTTGTAACTCTTTTAAGCCACAGGTAAATCTAAAATCATTGTAGCAATACTAAAGTAAACGAGCACACCAATGATATCGGCGATTGAGGTGATAAGTGGTGCGCTGGCTGAAGCCGGATCCATTTTTAACTTGCTGAGTAAAAAGGGCAGTGACATGCCAATCAGGCTGCCAATGATCACTACGATCTGCATGGTTAATGCAACGACCAAGGCGATTTCTGGACCGCCGCGCCAAAACCCAAGTAGCGATACTGCCAAGGCCATGCTGGCACCGAGTAATCCTGCTACCCCTAATTCACGCCCCAGCAATGAGAGCCAATCCTTGAGTATCACTTCGCCCGTGGCTAAGGCTCGCACCATTAAGGTGGCTGATTGTGAACCCGCATTACCGCCGCTATCGATGAGCAGGGGAAGAAAGAACACCAAAGAAACATAACTGGCAATGGTATCTTCAAAAAAGGCGATGCCAGCGCCTGAGAAAATATTACCAAACACTAAAATGACCAACCAAACGACTCGTTTACGATAGAGCAAGCCTATGCTGGCGGTCTTTAAATTGTGATCAATATTGCCGATGGCCGCAGTTTTAGTAAATTCAACATCAACCTGTGAACTGGCAATGTCCATCGCATCGTCATAGGTGACAATACCGACTAACTGTCCCTTGCCATTGATGATGGGGAGAGCCAATAAATCGTAATGGGCGATCATCTGTACTGCCTCTTGGCAAAGGGCGTTGGCATCTAAGGCGATGGGGTTGGGTTTCATAAAGTCGACCACTCGCTCTTCTGGCTGCGCTAAAAGTAATTGTCTAAGTGATACCGTTCCAATTAAACGGCCTAACATATCGACCACATAGGCTTGATAAATCGTCTCTTTATCGGCGGTTTCCGTGCGCAGCATTTCAATCGCCTGGGCGGCGGTATGACGGCTATTGAGCAGAGTGTAATCCGATGTCATCGCCGCACCGACCTTGGTTTTATCGTAGGCGGCTAAAGTGCGCATATCCTCTCGTTTTGCCTGTGCTAACACGGGCAATAGTCGTTTTTGTTGTTCAGGTTCGAGCAGGTTATAAAGATCGGCGCGCTCGTCCGCTGCCATAGTGAGCAACAGCGATGACAGCGTGGTTTTATCTAACTGCTGCACTAATTCTGTTTGTAATTCATCACGTAAATAACGAAATAAATCCGCCGCAATTTTGGCGGGCGCAAGTTGCAAAAACCGTAATTGCTGTGGCTGAGTAAAGCTACCAACTACAGCGGCAATATCTGCGGGGTGACGCTCTTTCGCTAAAGCCGTAATGCCTGCTGTATCGCGCTGCTCTAAAATATTTTGGATAGCTACGACGATTTGCTTAGTATTTTTTTGGTTGTTGTTCATGTTCATAGTTCATTCTCCCAACGATCTATTAATTAAAGAAAAAGGTAAAGTCAGCGCCCAGCTGTTGTGTGTTTCCTTTTAGGCTGTTGCCTAGGCTTAGTTGAAGTTGTAACTGTCTTTTAAGTAAATATTGATATGCGAGTTTGTAGGCTCGTTCATGGGACTCATGGCGATAAAATTCGGCTATCCATTGCTGCTCAGTGTCGTATTCGAAGGCGATAGCAACTCCTGCAATAAGCTGGGGCGATTGAGCGCCATACTGATCTATACCTAGGTTGCTATAGAGGCGTAAATTCTGAGCTGCCAAGTCATATCCCAAAATCCCTACAATTTGCGTTGTTAGAGGGTGGCTGCCTTGATGATTTTTTTGCAAATTAACAGCCAGCGCACTTTGCCAAGGGGCATAGTCTGCATTTAATGGCAATTTGAATCCCAGCTCGGTTTGCTGCTCATTGATAGCATTATTACTTTGTTGTTCAATGCCTAAGTGCCATTCCCACTGGCCTGAGTTGCAGGTGCCACTGCCATTTATCTGTTTTGCGCTATGATCGGATCTCGGCTGTTGCCAACCTAGCTGTAACTCGCAGTGTTCGGCGATGCTGGGATCATCCACATCGAGTTGAGAGGCATGTGTTGCGACGCTAATGCATAGTCCCAAAAATGCCCAAGACTGAAAAGCAAAGGTGAATGGCTTGTTTGTGTACGCCATGGTTTAACTCCCTGAGTGTGGGGAGCCAACTGGGGCAAAATAGGCGTGAAGATGTATTCAATAGGCAGCACTTATCCTCCGGCTCAATGCCGGAAAAACCAATAGGCGAGCGCTAACGCTAGCATGACTGGCTAATATTAAGGTCTGAAATTGAATGTACGGGTGTGGGGTGAGATGTGTCACGCTACTACCCTGCTTAGCAGGTAGCAGCAAAATATTGCGGGCTAGTGCTAGGCGTTAAATCCTGTCTTTTGGACAGGGCATCTACTGTCGCTTATGTGTGTGCCCACAGTGGGTCTCCTAATGGTAAAATCGGCTAGATTCTAAACCGCTGACAATGAAAGTCAACCCAATAGGCAATTACCTATGTTTATGTTTCAATTTTGCTTTTATTCTTGAGTTGATTTTTGTTTTAGGTTTTTGCTGTGTTGCATTTTGGTGTGCAGTAGGTTGCCTTGGGGGCTGGCTGTATTTTTATAAGGTTTGATATTTATTAATTGCTGTTGTTCTGCGCCAGTTAATGGATGTATTTAATGATAAAATCGATTTATCGCAATCAGTTAAGAACCGAGTTTAATTAGCACAACGGTTTGGCTAAAGAGGAATCACCTGTGACATTTGCTTCCCAACAGCAGTCCATTTCGGCTGAAAACTGCCATTCGAATATTCGTATTGCGACTATCAATCTATTTAATTTTATTGAACCACCTTTAGCCTTTTACGATTTTGAAAATATCTATAGCCATGGCCAGTGGCAAAAGAAGTGTCAGTGGTTTGGCGAGCTTTTAAACCAATATCATCCGGATATTGTCGGGTTTCAGGAGGTGTTTAGCCCTGAGCCATTAAAACAACTTGCGGCGCAGCAAGGGTTAACACATTTTGCCATAGTTGATAGCGCCACTTTGATCAGTGATTACATTTATCAAAGCCCTGTGGTTGCGCTAGCGTCGCGCTTTCCAATCCTTGAGGTGCATGCGATTGAACCCGATGCACATTTAGTGGCAGCGATGGGGTTATCGAGCCAATTTACCTTTAGTCGTAAAGTACTGCGGGCGACGGTGGATATACCGCAAATTGGCGCTTGTGATTGCTATGTGGTGCATTTTAAATCTAAGCGCCCGGGACTTGCGTTAGAGCCACATCCCTTAGGCTTAACCTTAAGTGCGCCACCTACGCTTGCGTTGCACTCTGAGACTAAGTTATTAACTGAGCAAGCCCTAGGTCGCTGGGCATCGACCATGCAGCGGGGCGCAGAGGCGGCATTGTTGTTCCATGCTATTCTCGCGCGGCGGCAAAGCATAAGATATCCGGTGATCCTGATGGGTGATTTTAACGATAGTTTGTCCATGGGGGCGTTGGATGCATTAACGCTCCAAGGCGAGCATCTCCACAGCAACGATATCAAGGCCGCGGGACTTGGGCATTTGTCTGATACTGCACGTTCGGCTGTGTTTGCCCAATATCGACTGCAAGATGCTTACGAGTTATTTATTGCGGCGAATATGCCCGATAACCTAGTCCATTCTCGGGAGCATCGAGCTGCAACCCATTACTACGGCCCTAAAGGTTCGGTACTCGATTATATTTTGCTTTCCAATGAGTTTGATGCCAGTGATAGTCGCAGTTTGGCTCAGGTGGTGGATTATCAAACCTGCGATAGACACTTAGTCAGGCCCGAATATGAGCGCGATGCTTACAGTACCGACCATGCACCGGTATGGGTGGAATTGGCGCTGCGGCGTTAGCAAGTAAAATAACTGTCGAGGATGCCATCAAGAACAACATCTCATCTTGAATCGTTAACACGCCCTCGGCCCAGGGTTTTACCCGCGAAACTGGAGTATGATCGCAGACCATGGGAATGGAGAGCTGATGTTTTGGACAGATGGCTCGCACTTGAACCCTATTAGGTATATTATCCGCTTCCATTTTTAGAGGGCGGCGCCTAGTGTTCGAGCGGTACTATTGATTACGGTGGTACAACACACAGGCGGTACAATTATCAAAGGCGGTACTATGGCTATCAGAATCAAACTTAAACCCGGTCGCGAAAAGTCCCTTGAGCGTCGTCATCCTTGGGTCTTTTCCAACGGGATCCACAACGTTAAAGGTAAGCCTGAACCGGGGCAGACCGTCGATGTGGTTGCCCACGATGGTCATTGGTTGGGCCGTGGTGCTTGGTCTCCTGAGTCTCAAATCCAAGTACGAATTTGGACTTTTGATCGCGAAGAAGAAATTGACCGTGAGTTTTTTAAGCGTCGTATTCTGCGTGCACAAGCGGGACGCGATGATTTGATCCGTGAACAAGGCTTAACGGGTTACCGTTTAATTGCCGCTGAGTCCGACGGCTTACCCGGTATCACTATTGATAAATATGCCAATGTATTGGTGTGCCAATTACTGAGCATGGGCGCCGATGTATGGCGTGACACTATTGTCGATGTGCTCGCCGAGCTGTACCCCGATTGCGCGATTTATGAGCGCTCAGACGTCGATTCCCGTAAGAAAGAAGGCTTAGCCTCTACCATGGGTTTACTCCATGGCACGCTGCCTGAAATGCCCGTCATTATTGAAGAAAACGGTATCAAAATCGCCGTTGATGTGACTAAGGGTCATAAAACTGGTTTCTACCTCGACCAGCGCGATAACCGCGCCATCGCCGCCCGTTTTGTGAAAGGCAAATCGGTACTGAACTGTTTTTGCTACACCGGCACCTTTGGCCTCTATGCTGCTAAGGCGGGCGCGGCCAGCATTGAGAACGTCGATGTCTCATCACTTGCCCTCGATACTGCGCGTTTGAATATGCGAGTCAATGGCTTAAGTGATGATAATGTGCATTACAACGAAGCCGATGTGTTTAAGCTGTTACGTCAGTATCGCGATGAGGGTAAAACCTTCGATGTAATCGTACTCGACCCGCCAAAGTTTGCCGACAATAAGTCGCAGCTCAATGGCGCTTGTCGCGGCTATAAAGATATCAATATGATTGCGCTGCAATTATTAAATCCGGGCGGGGTGCTGTTGACCTTCTCTTGCTCGGGATTAATGCCTGCGGATCTGTTCCAAAAAATCGTTGCCGATGCGGCACTGGATGCTAAACGTGAGATCCAATTTATCGAGCGTTTAAGCCAGGCGAGCGATCACCCGATTGGCAGCGCCTTCCCCGAAGGATTTTACCTCAAGGGCTTAGTGGCTCGAGTGTGGTAATCGTTTGATTGTGTAAACGTTATAAAAAAATGCCGGTGCAGTTGCAGCGGCATTTTTATTTCTCGCATGGGAGTCTTGGTCTTTCGACTCAATCAGCCCTTAAGCGGTAAAGGTTTTCACGCCTTCAGGGGTGCCAACCAGTAACACATCGGCGCCGCGTTTTGCGAATAGACCGTTGGTCACTACGCCGACGATAGCGTTGATCTTATCTTCTAATTCCTTAGGATTGATGATCTTAAGGTTGTAAACGTCGAGGATCACGTTGCCGTTATCCGTGACAACGCCTTCACGGTACACTGGGTCGCCGCCGAGTTTGACGAGTTCACGGGCCACGTAAGAGCGCGCCATTGGGATCACTTCAACGGGCAGCGGGAATTCACCCAAAATATCCACTTGTTTAGTGTTATCCACGATACAGATAAACTTTTCAGCCACAGCCGCAACGATTTTCTCGCGGGTTAATGCCGCGCCGCCGCCTTTGATCATGTCCATATGGCCGTTAATTTCATCGGCACCATCAACATACACGGATAATTTATCGACGCTGTTTAAGTCATAAACTGGGATGCCAAGGGCTTTCATCTTTTGGGTAGAGGCTTCTGAGCTTGATACCGCACCTTCAATATCGGCCTTCATGGTCGCCAAAGCATCGATAAAGTGGTTAACGGTTGAGCCTGTGCCCACACCTACAATGCTGTCCTTCTCAACGTATTTGAGTGCAGCCCAGCCTGCGGCTTTTTTCATTTCATCTTGAGTCATGTTGACATCCTGTAATGGCAAATGAGTAAAAAATTCTGGGCTTAGTATACTCTTTTCCGCCAAATAGTGTGGTGCTATTGCACTATGGCTGTGATCTTGCTTACAGCCCGCACTGATTTAATCTGTGTATAAAGGGAAGTGCTTTAAGATAAAGTACATCTGGATAGAGACAATGCTCTATGCGGGCTTAATCTAACTAAGTTACTATTGCCAAAGCAGAATCGGCAAAATAAAACATTGGTTTAAGGGAGTGTGTATGGCAGGGGCAAGTTTATTAACCTTACTCGACGATATTGCATCCATTTTGGATGATGTGGCAGTGATGAGTAAGGTCGCGGCCAAGAAAACCGCTGGGGTGTTAGGGGACGATTTGGCCTTAAACGCCCAGCAAGTCACGGGCGTGAGTGCCGACCGCGAATTACCTGTGGTCTGGGCGGTCGCCTTAGGCTCGTTTCGCAATAAATTGATTTTAGTGCCCGCAGCCATGTTGATCAGCGCCTTTATTCCTTGGGCGGTGACCCCCTTATTGATGTTCGGCGGCTTGTTTTTATGTTTTGAAGGCTTTGAGAAATTACACCACAGCTATAGCCATCGAAAAGACAAACACGCGGAGCAGACCGAATCTGACATACCGGAGATAAGCGATCTTGCGGCCTATGAAAAGGAAAAAGTGAAGGGTGCTATCCGCACCGACTTTGTGTTGTCGGCAGAAATTATCGCCATCACTTTAGGCATAGTCGCGGATAAGTCGCTCTCAACGCAATTTTTTTACCCTCGCCATTATTGGTATCGTGATGACCATAGGCGTTTATGGTTTGGTGGCAGCGATTGTCAAAATGGACGATGCGGGTCTGTATCTGAGCCAGCGTCAGGGCGAGTCGGGCTTCACTCGCTTTAATCGTAAGTTGGGGTTTGGCTTACTGAGCGCGGCGCCCGTGTTGATGAAGAGCTTAACCATTATTGGTACTGCCGCCATGTTTATGGTGGGCGGCGGCATTCTAACCCATGGATTACATTGGGTCGGCGAGCAAATCCACCATGCCGAGCAATTCGTGGAAACCTTTGCCCTAGTCGGCCCAGTGCTTGGGTTACTGACGCCAAGCATTCTTAACGCGCTCTTTGGCATCGCGGCGGGCGCGGTGGCGGTATTGGTGATGACTGGATTTCAAAAGCTGCGTAGCTGATCCGTTGTCATCCTTTCATAGCTGGCGATTATAGCGTCAGCTAATCCGAGCTGTGCGAGTGCGAAGGTGCTCGCCGCGATTATTTCAGCGCTCAAGGACGAATTATGCAATTAATGCGTTATTGCCTTTCCCCCAATAAGTTGGCTTGGCTGCGTGAGGAATTAGGCGAACATGCCGACAAACTGCTGGCGGCGATGGATGCGGCGGGCAGCAACTATCTGGCGGAGTTAACCGAGCTCCAAGCGGGGGATTTATCGGCAGGCGATTCGCAACTCAAGTTTGCATGGTTTCAACAAAAGCTTGCCTTAACCACGCGCTTAACGGATGCCGAGCTGGCTAATCTTTCGCCACTGTCGCTGGTGGATATGCGGGACGACATGCGGGTGGAAATGCGAGTAGAATTAGTCATGCTCGATAAGCTTACCGCCGCCTTACAACAACTTAGCAGTGAATCCGTGCTGGGGTTTGATACCGAAACGCGGGCAAGCTTTGAGCCGGGTGTTCAACATCCCTTGAGCTTAGTGCAATTGGCGACCTCCGATACCTGTTATTTATTTCAACAGGCGGTATTGGGTGAGAGGCTCGCTGAGCTTAAACCTTTGCTCGAAAATGAGCAGATCCTCAAAGTGGGGATTGGATTAAGGGGCGATGGCCAAGCACTGAAACGAGATTGGGATATTCATGTCTCCCCTCGACTCGATTTGAATTGGGCGATGGCGCAGCTCGGGGCTGGGAAGGAGATGGGCACGCGGCAATTGGTGGCGGCATTACTGCATAAACGCATCGATAAACCTAAAAAAATTACCCTCTCGAATTGGCAACAGGTGCCTTTATCCCAAGCGCAAATTCAGTACGCCGCCCTCGATGCATTGGCGGCAAACCTCTGTTTTTGGCAGTTAATCGACAAGCTGCAAGGTTTTTATGGCAAAACGACTGTCGGTAATAAACCCTTATTGCCGCCGAGTTTAGCCACACGACTCGCGAGCTATTTTCATCCAGCTTAAGACTTGAGATAAGGTCGCGAAGATAAGGATTAGGGGGGCAAGAGATGTTGGATGCGATTTGTGTACTCACAACCGAGGCTGCGGCAGAGCAGGCTTCGTCACCATTACGACTCAATCCTCATGCTCAGGCCGGTGTCACCTACAGTGTGTTCAAGTTTCAGCAGTTACCCGAGGCTGAGATTGAGCGTTTGCGCCAGCATTTATATTGCCCCGCCTGCTACGGCAAAGCCTATTTTCGTAAAGCATCTAAGGATGGTAGGGCCGCCTGTTTTGGCTCCCGTTACCATGAGCTCGATTGCATCGAATTTAATCCGTCGGCGCAAAAGTCCCGTGAAGAACAAGATGCCCTCGAAGTGCAGCAACAACTGCTCGACGCAGATGCCTTGGTTATCGATTTCTCACTTAATCCCAGTAATAAGAGACCATCTAACTCAGCGCACAAAATCAAGGCTCCCCAAGAGCAAGAGGTTGGAGCCAAAAGTGACATTGAAAATGATACTGAGCAATTAGCGTCAGTACAGGAGCCCAAAGCTGACTATCAGGTAGCGGCCGATAAGCCAGAAATAGCCATCACGGCAAAGCGTACACCGAGCCAAGGGCTAGAAAAGTTACTCCATAGCCTGCTGCGAGGCTCCGATCTGGCGACTTCGGATCTTTGGGTTTATACCGATGATGAGCGTAAGTACCGCTGGCGGGCGAAGAATTTGTTTGTGAATTTTGCCGATGCGGATCCGACGGATAATAAACCCCATATGTACTGGGGCACTATCTCCCATAGCGACCCGACGTTATCTTGGCTCAATCCTGCCGACAGTAAAGACATAGGCATTCCTATTGAGGCCGTCAAAATCAAACTGTTTAAGCGCTTTAATATCGAAGATAAGCGGGATTTAGAGGGCGCAGGGCTTATCCTGTTTGGTAAGTGTTTTTGGAATAAGGATAAGACCCGCAAGATTATCCAGCTTTGGGACAATGATTTGCGGCGAATTTTTATCTCAACCCTTGATGATTAACTTTCAGCGATGGGATTAATTAGTGAGTGCTTGGTACGCACAGCGCTTAAATTTATCCTTTAAGGCGTTTTCACGACTCTTTTGTGAGTTTCTGGGGCATAGACAGAGCATCAGGTTTCACCGTTTACGCTGTTGCCAGCGGGTTTTGAACATTCTGCAATGAGCTTACATGACGACTTTTTCAGCTTTATGCCAATTAAATCAACAGTAGATGCAAAACTTGTTTGAAAATTCCTCAGTTAATTAAGTTTGTCATAAAAAGTCCTTTACCTTTGAGAGTGCTTTTAGCATAATGCCCCACGTCAACAGGGGTGTAGTTCCAATTGGTAGAACAGCGGTCTCCAAAACCGATGGTTGCGGGTTCGAGTCCTGCCACCCCTGCCAAATAAAACAACGGCTTGCATAGAAATATGCGAGCCGTTTTATTTTAGCCGTCATAAAATTTCGTAGTGCATTTGCTTACATTTGTTAAGTAAAGGTATTTGCAACTTTCGTAGTGTCTAACATACAATCGCAATCCATTTGGTTTGAGGATGTATGGTTTGAGCTCTGTGATGCAAACAAGGCGCAGATTAGCACTATGGCTTGCAGCCATCTTAGTGTTGCTGTCTGTTGCGTTTGCGGTGCACAGTGTTTCCCACCTCAATGATGATACCAAAGCCCATTGCGCGCTGTGTTTGCATCAGCACCAATTGCAGCATGCCCTCTCATACTCTCCTTTAGATTTTCAAGTTGCTCAACAGGGTGTTATCTCGGTTGAGTTTGATGTTATTTCCTTTAAGACGCCATTTAGGCGCAACTTCCTTAGCCGCGCGCCGCCGCTAGCAGCCTAACTCCTGCTTTTTATCTATTTCTCTTATTTTTCGAGCGCCTTGGCTTAACCAAGGCGCCCGATGCTGTTTATTTTTGGAGTAAAAAATGGCTACTTATGTCATTCAAAAGCGCTCGGTATTACTGCTGGGCGTGACGTTGTTGGCGTTGGATACGAGTGTTCCCCTATTGGCCGCCGAGGCGCTGCAAACTGATAACACTGGACTTAATAATGATATCGAGCGTTTAAGCATTCATTATCGACAGGCCTACCGCGGCAATGTGCCTGCGACTGAGTTACCTCAGGCCATCACAGTGCTGGATGAGCAACTGATTAAAGATACTGGGCTGACGCGTTTTCAAGACTTATTGGATTATTCTGCCAGTGTCGCGCGGCAAAACAACGGTGGTGGGCTATGGGATAGTTTTTCGTTACGGGGCTTTCCTGGGAATGAAAACATGCCATCGGGCTATTTAATTAATGGTTTTAATGGTGGCCGAGGTTTTAGTGGTCACCGAGATCTATCGAACGTAGCCTATGTGGAAATCCTTAAAGGCCCGGGCTCGGCGCTTTATGGACGCTCGGAGCCCGGCGGTACTGTGAATATTGTGACTAAAAAACCGCAGTACGAGGCGCAGGGCTATTTAAAAGCCTCCGCGGGGAGTTTTGAGCAATATCGGTTAGAAGGGGATTTTACTTCGGGGCTGACCGATACCTTGGCCTTTCGGATCAATGGCGCTTGGCAGGAGCATGACAGTTTTCGCGATCATGTATTTAGCGATAAAAAGATCGTCACGCCATCGCTACGCTGGCAACTGTCCGATAAGTCATCGCTCCTGTATGAGGTTGAATATCTTAAGCAAGAACAGTTATTTGACCGTGGCGTAGTAGTGCTCAATAACGACTTTAATACCGTGCCCCGTTCGCGTTACTTAGGCGAGCCCAACGATGGGCCAACTAAAGTGGATGCGACTGGGCATCAGCTTACCTATGAGTATGAATTAAATGAGGATTGGTCGCTTACCGCGGGTTATAACTACCGCGATTCGAGTCTGAATGGCTACTCATCGGATGCCGAATTAGCAAAGGGACGTCAATCATTATATGACGATGGCCGTACTCTGACGCGGCAGCATCTCTATCGAGATTACGCTTCTGAAGACCATTCTGTTCGGGCCGAACTCAGCGGCCAGTTTGATACTGGCAACATAAGGCACAATCTGCTGCTCGGGACGGATGCCTATCATTATCGACTAAAAACGGGACTCTACCGTTATCGAGGCAAGAAGGGCGCCTATGCTATCGATATTTTTACGCCCCAATATGGCGCGGCTCAGCCTGAGGTCAGTTTGCTCTATGAAAACCGAGAGACTCAAGATGCCTGGGGTGCCTATTTACAGGATCAATTGGAGTTAACCGAGCACTGGAAATTGCATTTAGGGTTAAGGTTTGACCGTTATTCCCAAGAAATTGCAGAGCAGATCAACGAGAGTCTGTCGGATCAAAGCGATCACAGAGTCAGCCCGAAAGTCGGATTAGTGTATCAATGGTCTGAGGCGTTAAGTGTTTACGGCTCCTATTCGGAAGGGTTTTTACCGCTTTCTGGCACTGATTATGCGGGTAATCCCTTCGAGCCAGAGGAGAGCAAATCCGTCGAGCTGGGGGTTAAATTCAACAGCACTTGGTTTGAGCTACCCGTCAATGGCAGTTTGGCTTGGTTTGATGCGCAAAAGAGCAATATCTTGACTTCAGATCCCGTCAATGTGGGCTTTTCGGCAACCCTTGGTGAAGCCAAGAGCACGGGGATTGAATTGGATGTTGCGGCCGAGTTGACCGAGAACTTACAAGCGACCTTGTCCTATGCCTATCTGAATACCCGCACGGCGAACGACAGCCTGAATCTGGATTGGGGCGTGTTAATTCCTGCGGGAAGTCCACTGGTCAATGTGCCAAAACACACGGGCAGTATCATTCTCAAACAGGACTTAAATGATCTTTCTATCGACGGTCATTTAGGGCTGAGTTGGCGTTATGTGGACTCTCGTTTGGGTGATTCGGCCGATCCGAGTTTTCAATTACCGAGTTATCAGTTACTTGGAATGTTTTTCACGACTCGACTTGCTGACAACTTAAGTCTCGCGCTCAATGTCGATAACCTGCTGGATGAGCACTATATCGCCAGCAGTTATTCGGCGCTGTGGGCCGTGCCGGGTGAGCCACGTAACGTTAAAGTGAGTGTTAGCTATGAATTTTAATGCCACTGTGACACCCGCCGCTTCGTCTGAGACGCCTAAGCAGCAAGGGCGTCAGCGGATCAATAGCATCGACATGATGCGTGGCTTAGTGATGCTGATTATGTTGCTCGACCATGTGCGGGAGCGGTTTTTCCTGCATATGCAGGTGAGCGACCCAATGGATTTAAGCACAACAAACTGGGCGCTGTTTGTCAGCCGTTTTGCGGCGCACTTTTGTGCGCCAGTGTTCGTCTTTTTAACTGGAGTCTCGGCCTGGCTTTACGCCAATCGTGGCTATGGCGAGCCGCGCTCTGCGCGCGAGTTTTTAATGAAGCGCGGATTATTCTTAATCGCCCTCGAGGTGCTGGTGATTAATTTCTCATGGATGGGCAATTATCACACCCTGTGGTTACAGGTGATTTGGGTGATAGGGCTGAGCATGTTGGCCCTTGCGGCATTAATCAACCTCCCGAGGTTGTGGATGGCATTACTCGGACTATTGATTATCTTTGGCCATAACCTATTGTCGCCTATTCATTTTACGCCAGACGAGTGGGGCTATAGTCTGTGGACGATACTGCATGACCGAGGTTATTTGATTGCCGAGGGCGAGCTTAAGCTGAAAATAAGTTACCCAGCGCTACCTTGGATTGGCGTGATTTTATTGGGCTATGTGGCTGGCCCCTTATTTGGCAGAGGGAGTGATGCGGGGCTGCGTCAGCAAAAATTAATACTGTTAGGACTTGGCTGCGCTCTGCTGTTTGGCTTGCTGCGCGGATTCAATCTCTACGGCGAGACGTTGCCTTGGCAGTTTGGCGATACTCTAGGTCAAACCTTAATGTCGGTATTTAATCTAACTAAGTATCCGCCATCACTGAGTTTTTTGTTGGTGACCTTGTGCGGGATGTTCTACGGCTTAGTGGTGTTTGAGCGCTATTTTGCTACAGGCAGAGTATTAGGTTGGATGGGGCAGAGGTTAGCAGTGTTTGGCTCTGTACCTATGTTCTTCTATATCTTGCACTTATATGTGCTGCTGTTGCTGTATTCGCTGGCTAAAGGGATATTTGGCGCCAACCATGGTGAGCTGTTTGGCGTAGCGCATATGGGGTGGGTATGGCTGATAAGCTTAGTCTTAATTCCTTTGCTCTATTATCCCGTGCGCTGGTTTAGCCGTTACAAAGGACAGAGTCCGCAGGCTTGGCTTAAGTATCTCTAAATTAGCTTTACCCTAAAACAATGCCCAATAAAAATAGCCGAGCGCGTGACTGCTCGGCCATTTGGCTTGGGGATGATGAAAAGGTTATTCGCTTAATAAGCTACGTAACATCCACGCATTTTTCTCATGGAGTTGAATGCGCTGGGTGAGTAAATCTGCCGTGGCCTCGTCGTTGGCTTGGCTAACCAAGGGATAGAGCGCACGGGCATTTCTAATCACTACTTCTTGGTCGCTTAACAGTTCACGGATCATGGTTTCAGCTTTAGTGACACCTTGATCTTCACGGATTTCGGTCAACTTGGCATAGTCCGAATAGGAACCTAATGCCCTTGCGCCCAATGCTCGTACCCGCTCGGCGATTAAATCGACCGCTAAGGCAAGCTCGGTATATTGCTGTTCAAACAATAAGTGCAAGCTAGTGAACATGGGGCCTGTGACGTTCCAGTGAAAGCTGTGGGTCTTAAGGTAAAGGCTGTAGCTGTCGGCCAATAACTGATTTAACCCTGCGGCGATTTCTTCTCTATGAGCTTGGTTGATGCCGATGTTAATCATGGAAATTCCTCCTATTGTCCTACTCAATGGAGATAGCTTATCAAATAAGCTAAACATCTAAAGCGGTTAAAATAGATTCATAAAATCGATTTTACAGATTAAAGAGTAAGCAAACGTTTGGCTTGAGTCATGAACCGTATCTTGGCAATAACATTCGGCCCATTTAGCTGGTATCCTTATGCGGTGTCAGTGCCTAATGAAACCCCAATAACCCCATGAATAAATCTGCCTATTTAGCCGCGATGGAGATAACTCCTTGGCAGCTTCGCGATACTAAAGTGCGACCTTATCAAGTGGTTTGGGATGTTGATGATATGTCGTCTGCCGCTGAGCCACTGATTGATACTGTCCTTGGCTTAATTGGGATCAGTAAGGATGACTGTGAGTTCAACACTGAGCCACATAAGGGTAAAGCCATAGTTTGGGATTTACGTCGCCACAGGGTTAGGCCCAGAGTGGCTTGGTTAGTGTCGGATCCCCTAGCTGAGTTACTAACGCGCAGTGAGGCAAAGCGCGCCTTGTGGGGGCAGATTTGCCAGTGGCGTGAGCAGCAATTAACGGCCTAGTCGTGTCCAGTACACATTATCGTGAGTTACCTTTTAATTTGGATTTTCCCGTGAGTCATCAAGTCCTTAATACCCTTAACGAATCATTGCAAATCGTGCTTCTGACGCCAACCGATGTGAGTCAAATGGCGCGCATTGAAGCGAGTGCTCATTCCCATCCTATGAGTGAGAATAACCTTGCCGATTGTTTTGGCCACTTGTACCGCGTTATTGGGTTAATGCAACGCGATGGCGAGTTACTCGGCTTTGCGATTGTGCAGCAGATTGTCGATGAGGCAACGCTGCTGGATATTTGTTTGCCGCCAGAACAACAAGGGCGAGGATATGGGCATCTGCTACTCACGGCGGTTGTCGACGGCGCTAAGGCTGCCAAGGCTGTGGTGCTGATGCTGGAGGTTCGCGAATCAAACCTTGCCGCGCGCGCACTCTATCAGAAGCGGGGCTTTGTCGAAACCGGTCGGCGCAAAGGCTATTACCCTTTGGAAGAGGGCAAAGAAGATGCGATTTTGATGGATTTAGCCTTAAGCGAAACGGTTTAAGGTTTTAAAAGTAGATATAAAAAAAACAGCGCATTAGCGCT
>NZ_AKZL01000091.1:0-16815 GCF_000282755.1 Shewanella sp. POL2 | reverse complement strand
TTTGATTACTCGCCAAACGGCAGAGTAATTTCGATTAACTCAACACCTGTGAGTGTCCACACAGATTTGCTTGATAAATTGTTAAAGAGCGTTGACCATCGCATTATCATAAGTGATTTCAGCGGGTCAGGGCTGCGTATTTTACGCATTCCCGTTTTTGCGTCAAGTAGTTTTTTAAACTTTCTTTTCGCTCATCAAGGACTGAATCACTTGATGAACTGGCACTTGCAACTGCGTATCGCTGTCTGCCGTGTCAGTGGATGCGCATTATAGGCAGCGGAACTTTTTGTGCAAGCGCTTTTTTAGCCCCTAAAGACTGTACGCCGACATTTTAAGCATTATGTTTATTTTTTATCTATTTTGGCTTGGTTATTCAATTTTGATGTAAGTTTTTATCTGATAAATGATAATTCGCGCTCAATTTTTCGGCAGCAGTCTAGTGTAAAAGTAAATAATTCATTACCATATGACTTGCTGTTAACAGTTATTTATCATTTTCTATTTCATTCAGAGAGCATTTATATGCAAAAGTCATTTCTTATTGTTTTGGTTATTGCCATTCTTGGCGCAATTGCGCTATCTCAATTTGCAACAACATTACCCGCTTACATCGCCTTTGTTGCTGGCGTGATTATTACTACGCTTATCTTTAAATTTGTCCCTGATTTAGGTACCACTCAAGCTGCTGATGAACAATATGTCGGCCCGACAATGACACTCTATGTAGGTAACTTGCCTTATCGTGTGCATGAGGGAGAAGTGAAAGTCTTGTTTGGTGAATTCGGCCCAGTCAATTCAGTCCGTTTAGTTCGAGATCGTAAAACAGGCCGCCGTAAAGGCTTCGGTTTTGTTGAAATGTCCGAAGCAGGTGCTCAAAAAGCAATGGTTAAGCTAAATGACTTTAACTTCCAAGAAAGAACCTTAAAGGTTAGAGAAGCTAAGACTCAAGATTCGGAAGCCGCCGACCGTACAGGTACTGATGAATAATCTGCGTTAGCTTATCCGTTCTGGTTGATTGTGGTGATTCGCTCTAGGGCCGAAAAGCCACAATCGACTAACATAGTCATCAATCCCTCACTGATTTCCGCTTTAGTATAAAACGCCTGCATAACCGAATCTTGATGCGCGTCTTTTAGACCTTGCTGTTCGCTCTTAGTAGCTAACAGTGTTTTGACTCGTTTAGCTATTGCCTCACCTGAATCAAGCAGAGTCACACCTTGACCCAATACCTGCTGCAATTCATCACGCATCATGGGGAAATGAGTGCATCCAAGTACCAATACATCTAACTCCGCCTCGACAATCGGCGACAATATCTGCGTTAATCGCACCATATCCAGCTGACCAGTGGCAATCTTCTGCTCGGCCATCAGCACTAATTCCGAACATCCGAACAGCTCTACATGGCAGTCATCGGCAAATTGGCTAATGAGTTCGTGAGTATAGTGGCGCTTTACCGTACCTGGGGTAGCAAGCAACCCTATACGCTTACTTTTAGATAACTGCGCCGCAGGTTTAATGGCGGGGACAACACCGACAACAGGAACAGTTAAAGTGGCACGCAGCGCAGGCAGCACAACCGTACTCGCGGTATTGCAAGCAACGACAACAATAGCTGCATGGGTACGCTCGACGACTTGGTCGATTAGCGCGACACAACCCGAGACAAGTTCCTGCTCCTCCAATTCGCCATAGGGCAATCTGGCATTATCGAATAAATAGCAGTAATCATGGTGAGGAAGCAGTTTGCGAATTTCTGCTAATACGGATAGACCGCCGATGCCAGAATCGAATACTAATATTGGTTGCGACAAGCCCATCTCCAGTTAATTCTTCGCCCCATGCGCGGGCGGATTTTCCCACAGCTTTGCTCAAACCGCAAAACCAAGATGCTGGACATTCGTGTCACCTAGTATAAAATTTGCGCCCCAATTTACAGCCACGGTGAATCAACAATGAATTTAGCAGCAATGGATCCCACGACCTATGATGCGCAACTTACTGCAAAGCGTATCAAGCTAGAGCAGGCCTTTGCCCAATTTGAGACGCCGAGTGTTGAAGTGTTTGCCTCTGAGCCTGCCAACTACCGTATGCGCGCCGAGTTTCGCGTATGGCATGAGGGCGACGATTTATACTATTACATGTTTGATAAAGTATTGAACGACAAAGTACGTTGTGATCAATACTTACCTGCGAGTGCGTTAATCAATCAAATGATGGCGGCACTGATCGCCGAGTTAAAACCTAACCACAGCCTACGCCACAAACTCTTCCAGGTTGATTTTTTATCAACGCTCAGTGGTGAGATTCTAGTATCACTGCTGTATCACAGACAGCTTGATGACCAATGGCGCAGCGAAGCCACCGCGCTCAAAGCCAGATTGAGCAGCCAATTTAAGGTCAATATCATTGGCCGTGCGCGCAAACAGAAAATCGATTTAGATAAAGACTTTGTAGTTGAGTCACTGCAAGTGAATGACAAAGTTTTCCATTACAAACAAATCGAAAACAGTTTTACCCAGCCAAATGCCAAGGTGGCAATCAAGATGCTGGAATGGGCTATCGACGTAACTCAACACAGCCAAGGCGATTTGCTGGAGCTTTACTGTGGTAATGGCAACTTCTCTATCGCGCTGGCACAAAACTTTAATCGCGTGCTCGCGACCGAGTTAGCTAAACCTTCGGTGGATGCAGCCCAGTACAATATCGAAGTCAACAATATCAATAATCTGCAGATTATTCGTATGTCGGCGGAAGAATTTAGCGATGCGATGGCGAAAAAGCGCAGCTTTAGACGCTTAGAAGGCATCGATCTGGATAGCTATGTGTGCAACACCATTTTTGTCGACCCACCACGAGCAGGTATTGACCCAGCCACGTTGGACTTAGTGCAAGGTTATGAGCGGATCCTGTATATCTCGTGCAATCCCGACACCTTAAAAGACAATTTGCAGCAATTAAATCAGACTCACAAGGTGACTCGTTTTGCGCTATTCGATCAGTTCCCTTATACCGACCATATGGAAACAGGTGTACTGTTAGAGCGTCGTTAGGCGACTCTATATACCTAAAAACAAAGGAGCCTGTGGCTCCTTTGTTTTTAGTCAAACCGTACCCAACTAACGATGTTCTACTTTATGTTGTAATGCTTCAGCGCCCTTGGCGACCATGCGCAGCTGCATTACTAATTGATCGGCAAGCACTTTACGATCGGCGCGCTTCATATCCAGTGCCGACGCTCCGGCGTTAAACACTAAGGTCACTAGCGCTTCTGCCTGCGCTCTGGCTAGCATAGGTGTACGGCCCGCCGTCGCTTCGGTGTAATGGGCCAATTCAGAAATAAAATGTTCAATCTCGCGAGCCACCGCAGCGCGGAATGCCGCCGAGGTACCTGAACGCTCATGCAGTAAAATTCTGAAAACGTTTGGATTAGAATCAAGAACTTCCATAAAGGTATCCACTGATATACGGATCACGCTACCACCCGCTTCAGCACGTTGACGCCCCTTGCGCATCATTTGCCTTAGGGTAAGCCCGCCCTCGTCGACCATAGTCAACCCGAGTTCATTCATATCCTTAAAATGACGATAAAAGGATGTGGGCGCAATGTTGGCTTCCCTCGCCACTTCTCGCAAACTTAAGCTAGAGAAGCTCCGCTCAGCACTGAGCTGATTAAAGGCCGCATCGACTAGAGCCCGCCGAGTTTTCTCTTTTTGCTGTGCACGAATACCCATTCTTGAATCCGCTAACTGAATGTAATGACGCGATAATACCGCTTTTGCGATTGAAACACAGCCCTATCCACCTTGACCAAACAAGATTGCTGGGCTAAATTAGCTTACAGTTGTACGCTCAAATGCGGATATTGGAAACTATAATGAATAAACCCCCTATCATCTGGCTTAATGTCACCCTATTTAGCCTAACCTTTCTCAGTGCGGTAATCCTCGTTCCTTGGTATGGCCTAGCCCACGGTTACGGTGCCAGCGAATGGATTGCTTTTGTGGTGTTAGCCTTTGCCAGTGGTCTGTCGATCACTGCGGGTTACCATAGACTCTGGTCACATAAAGCCTATAAGGCACACCCTGTAATACGTTTCATCTACGCACTTGGTGGTGCATTAGCATTACAAAACAGCGCGTTACATTGGGCATCCGATCATCGAGTGCATCATAAGCATGTCGATGACAATGACAAAGATCCTTACTCCGCCAACATGGGTTTCTGGTACAGCCATATCGGTTGGATGCTGCGCGAATACCAAGCCCAGCGTTACCATGACTACCAAAACGTGCGTGATTTACAGAACGACCGTATCGTGATGTGGCAACACAAGCACTATCTTGCACTTGTGCTACTTATGAATATTGGTCTGCCTGCTTTATTAGGCTGGTTCACTGGCAATATCGCGGGTATGTTACTGATGGCGGGACTTCTGCGCTTAGTGGTCGTGCATCACTGCACCTTCTTCATTAACTCCCTCGCCCACGTGTGGGGTAGCCAACCTTATACCGATAAAAATACGGCCCGCGATAACGGTTTTCTGGCTGTACTGACCTACGGTGAGGGTTACCATAATTTCCACCATATCTTCGAAAACGATTATCGTAACGGGATTAAATGGTGGCATTACGATCCGACTAAGTGGTTGATTAAGGCGTTATCTTGGGTGGGTTTAGCCAAAGACTTACGCACGAGTCCGCAGGAGCGAATCGAGAGTGCCCGCTTACAAATGCAACTGCTGCATGCTAAAAGCAAAGTGCTCAATTTGCCAAATGCCGATGAAATTATTGAAAAAATTCAACAAGAGTATGAGTTGATGAAACAACACTTACTCGAATATTATCAAGCCCAAAAGGCACTGTTAGAGGCCAAACGTAAGCAACTGGTCGATCAGCAATTATTGCAGCAAGTCGAAGAGCTAAAAACTCGACTCCTGAATCAGCAAAAAAGCTGGAAGAGCCTGACTGCAACTTATAGCTAGGCCACAATTATCGGTAAAAATCATACGGCCGCCTTGCATGGTGGCCGTATCCTATTATGATGATGCCTCATTCACTTTTTACAGGATGTTAGGCTCATGTCGAATTGTGCAGTATCTCCAACCGATAGCATTAAACTCACCGAATATAGTCATGGTGCTGGTTGCGGCTGTAAAATTTCGCCGAAGGTACTAACGACCATTTTAGCCTCCCAGCTCCCCGTATTTACCGATCCTAATCTGCTGGTCGGCAATCAGAGTCGCGATGATGCGGCCGTGTATAAGCTCAATGATGAAATTGGCATTATCAGTACCACTGATTTTTTTATGCCCATTGTTGATGACCCCTTTACCTTTGGCCGCATTGCTGCCACCAATGCGATTAGTGATATTTACGCCATGGGCGGCACGCCGATGATGGCGATTGCTATTTTAGGCTGGCCAATCAACAAATTGCCTGCCGAAATCGCGCAACAAGTGGTTGATGGCGGTCGTCAAGCCTGTATGGAAGCAGGCATTATGCTGGCTGGCGGTCATAGCATCGATGCACCTGAACCTATCTTTGGCCTTGCAGTAACAGGGCAAATCGCCCTTACGGATTTAAAACAAAACGACACTGCTAAAACTGGCGATCGTTTGTATCTCACAAAACCTATTGGCATTGGCATTCTTACCACGGCACAAAAGCAGAAGAAGCTAAAAGACGAAGATAGCCACATTGCGGTGAATGCCATGTGCCAACTCAATAGCGTAGGCGCTAAGATCGCTAAGATCAAAGGCGTAAACGCCCTGACAGATGTCACTGGCTTTGGTCTTGCAGGCCATCTGCTCGAAATGTGCCAAGGCGCTAAACTCACCGCCAAATTAACACTCGATGCAGTGCCGCTCTTACCTCGCGCCCTCGACTATCTTGCGCAAGGTTGTGTTCCCGGCGGAACCCACCGTAACTACGACAGTTATGGCGAACACTTACCCGCCCTTACTGATCATCAAAAAGCCATTTTGTGTGACCCACAAACCAGTGGCGGCTTGTTAGTGGCGGTATCGAGTGAGGCCGAAGCGGAACTGGTGGCACTGCTTAATGCCCATCAAATTGAGCCTATCTGTATTGGTTCATTAGAAACCCCCACCACCGCTACCAATGTGGTACTGTGTTAATGACAACAACGATAATCCAGGCCCAGCAATACCACGATATCTTTGTCGCTGGGCAGCCATTAATCGACTTAAGGGCGCCGATTGAATTTGATCGCGGCGCGTTTCCCTCCTCAGAAAATCTACCGTTAATGGTTGATAAAGAAAGGGAAAAGGTCGGAACTTGCTACAAAGAGCAAGGACAGCAAGCCGCGATTACCTTAGGCCATTCACTCGTACATGGCGCAGTAAAACAACAAAGAATTGATGCTTGGTTACACTTTTTATCGGCCCACCCCGAAGCTTACCTTTACTGCTTTCGTGGCGGGCTACGCTCACAGCTAACTCAGCAATGGCTTAAAGAAGCGGGCGTAGTCGTACCTTATGTACAGGGTGGCTACAAAGGCATGCGCCAATATTTAATTGGTGTGATTGATGCAGTCCCTAGCGAGCAACGCTTGTTAAGCCTAAGTGGTATGACGGGCTGCGGTAAAACGGATTTTTTAAGACAGCGCAAAGAGGCAGTGGATCTTGAGGGTATCGCCAATCACAGAGGATCGAGTTTTGGTAAAAACATCGACCCACAACCAACGCAAATAAACTTTGAAAATCAGCTCGCGATTGCACTACTCCGCCACCAACAGGGCAATCATTCCTGCTTACTACTTGAGGATGAAAGCTTTCTGATTGGCCGCTCAGCACTGCCGCAAAACTTTTATAGCGCCATGCAGGCAGCCGATATTGTAGTACTCGAAGAAGATGATGACATTAGGCTAAGTCGCTTACTCGATGAATATGTTCATAAAATGCATCAAGGTTTTGTTGAACGCTTAGGTATTGAGGCAGGCTTTGATGCCTTTAGCCAATATCTTTTGCAGAGTCTTACCAGTATTCGTAAACGTCTCGGTGGTAAACAATTTCAAGAATTACAAGACATCATGCAACTGGCTCTGACGCAGCAACTCAATCAAAACCAAACCTCACAGCATTTAACTTGGATAAGCCTGCTACTGCAAAAGTATTACGACCCTATGTATGAATACCAATTAGCAAAAAAAGCACATCGAGTGCTTTTTAGGGGAAATCACCAAGACATGCATCAGTGGCTGGATAACTATCCATAAGATAATGACCCGACGCACAACAAGTGTGCAGCGGGGCATGATTTATAGAACTAGTATGCTGATATAGTGATATCTTCGTAATCGTAATTGTCAAGTTTAGTCGAACGAATTGGACTATTGCTACGACTAGACTTACTTAGCTCAGAACGCAAATCATATAAATCAGTGATACCACCATACCCCCACACATAGAAACTCATCGAACTTACAGAAGAATTGCCAAATACGGCTTGCAAATGTGTAGGTAAATCTAAATCAGGAATTGAGCCTTTTAAAGGACCGGAAATTGCCCAATTAGCATTACCTTGTTCTAATGTGATCTGTAAGCCTTGCATAGTGGCAGAGTTAAAACTGAAATCATAATTTATATTACCAGCACCACCCATTACCCCCATTAAACGCGTAACTTCGTTCAACATTAGATTTTCATTTAATGGTAAATTTAGACTTAATTTATTTGAAGTATCAACAACAGCTCTCCTGGTTAACCCATTATAAGTCAAATAGCCTAGATCATTTCCGCCGAGGTCGATACGTTGCGATGCTGAAACTAGATTGCGATTAAAAAGCTCGGGGAATAATTGAACTTCTTTTGTAGCCCATGTAACCCAGTTTTGACGACCATATTCAGTCTCGGAGTAACTTCGCAATGAATAGTTGCTACTATTTACATCAATATTAAGCAAAGTACCTTCGTGAGACGCCCCCTCAAATATGCTACTTGACAGTGAAATTACTTGGGATAAATCAATCGTATTAGGATCAATACTTCCAGCATAAGCAGTTGCACCACTCTGCTTCGGAATTAACACAAAGTTCACAGGTGCGAATTTATTATTACGCTTACATGCATGTAACGGGTGATACGTTAATATAGGACTGATATAAGCATTATTTGCATAAAGATTGTAGTTACTATAAACAGTAGCTATCTCACTAGTATCTATGTTTATATAGGTACATTCACAGCCGCTATTTAATCTTTCATCAGTAAAACGATAGATACCGTAGTCACCCGCTTTCGCATTTAGCTCTGTTCGGATATCCCAAGAGACACTACCACTGAAAAATGATGGTGCAGCAATAGTCAAATGTGATGCTTCACTAGACCAAGGTAAATCAACATGACCCTGCGCATCACTCTTATAAGAACTAAGAATGCTACCATCTCGACGATGAACAATAATGTCAACACCAGCTTTTTTCTCACTAATATTACACATATTTGCAGTACTCTCGACATCCATAATGAGTCGAGGTGATGGAGGAATAACTCCATCAGAGTCACTATTAGTCGAATCGTCAGCCCCTCCGCATCCACCAAGAAGTAGCACTAAAACTCCAACATAACATCCTTTTTTCATAACCAACTCCAACACTCCAAATTGTTATTTATATGTTTTTTTAACTAAATAATTACAACACAATTCTATTTCGTAAAGCAAGTAAGTGCATAACCTGCTGACGGAGATTTTCACGATTTGTGGACACACCAGAAATAGAGGTAGCAACATCAACCGACACTCTTGACCAGAAACGTTTAGGCATTGTAGTCAATGCATGGCCATCTTTATGACTGAAGTAAGAGCCCCACAGGCCATTGAGCGCCATTGGGATCACGGGCACGGGATCGCGGGCCAAGATTTTATCGATACCGGGACGGAACTCACCAAGTTCACCATCGGGGGTTAAGCGGCCTTCGGGGAAGATACACACCAACTCGCCATTCGCTAACGCCTCATGAATCGATTCAAAGGCTTGATTGTAAGTGGCCTCACTCTGGCGCGGCGAACAAATCGGGATCACCCCAGCATGGCGGAACAGGTATTTCAGCACAGGTATTTCACTGATAGATTTATCCATCACGAAACGAATCGGCCGGGTCGACGCGCCCATAATGATCAACGCATCCACATAGCTCACATGGTTACAGACTATGATACCCGCGCCTTCTTTGGGGATCTTTTCCCGCCCAGTCACAGTCACTCGATACATCACATGGCTGAGTAAGTAACTGATAAATCGTTGGGTAAACTCAGGCACTTGTGAATACACATAGAGAGCAACAACGAAATTCATCACGGCTAGCAGTAAGAACAACTGTGGAATACTCCAGCCAGCCACACCGAGTAACAGCATAGACAACAACGCCGACGCCACCATAAACAGTGAGTTCATAATGTTATTCGCGGCAATCGCTTGCGCACATTCTCCCTTCGCAGAACGCGCTTGAATAAAGGCGTACAGAGGCACGATAAACAGACCTCCGCTGACACCAATCATAAAGAAGTCCAGCATCACTCGATAATGCTTCTGCTCGGCAATAAAGCTTTGTAAGCCATAAACAAAACTAGCATCCGCAGGTGCAGGCGGAATCGCCCACAGCAAGTCCACACCAAACACGGTTAACCCGAGCACCCCAAAGGGCAACAAGCCTAACTCCACATGGCCAAAGGAAAAACGCTCACAGACAAAGGAGCCAACCGCAATCCCGATCGAGAACATCCCAAGTAGCAGCGACACCACTGTCGCACCAGAGTGCAAATGCAGCTTGGCAAAGTTAGGGAATTGGGTCAGATATGTCGCCCCCAAAAACCAGAACCAGCTAATGGCGAGGATGGCCATCCAAATCGAAGGCGTTTGGCGTGCCTTCTTAATGGTACGCCAAGTGCCTGATAATGGACGAAATTGGATTTTCTGTACCGTGCCCTGCGGCGGTAAAGCAGGGATCGCACGGCTAGACAAATACCCCGCCAAGGCAAGGGCTGCGACCGTGATGGCCGACCACAAGGTGGCGTTGTTTTCAGACACTAAAATCCCGGCACTCAAGGTACCGATCAAGATAGACAAAAACGTCCCCATCTCAACCCATGCATTGCCCGTCACTAACTCATCCTCTTTTAAGGCTTGAGGCAAGAGGGAATATTTGACAGGACCAAAATAGGCTGACTGGCTACCGGTTAAAAACAGCAGTAATAACATCATCATGTAATTCTCACTCACAATAGCGAGTGCGGCGCTGAACATAATGATGACTTCGAGCAGTTTTAAGCGACGGATAAGTTTGGCTTTATCCATATTGTCGGCCACGACGCCAGCATGGGCAGAGAACAGGAAAAACGGCAGGATAAAGACCCCAGCAGCCAAATTAACAAACATGTCGACGCTAATGGGTAAATCATTGACTTGGCTGAAGGTGACGAGCAACAGCAACACATTTTTATAGATATTGTCGTTAAGTGCGCCCAGACATTGGGTTGCGAAATACGGTAAAAAACGTTTTGTTAGCAGCATGATTTTTCCCTCTGATAACCCATTCCCTGTAAATACCCTGTCACATGACTCTCTAGTAAAGCGGGTAAAGATGCCGTATCGGCAAACAATTTATTATCCAGTGATAAGGCGGTGAGTCCATGGATGCCGCCCCAAAGCACTCGGCTCATTTGAAGTTGCTGCTCAGCAGTCTTATTGGGGAACAACAGGGCTAACTCACGCTCAATTAAACTGAATAAACCCGCAATAAGTTGGCCTTGGGATTCGGGCAACGGTTCGGAGTCGAGTAGCTGCAGTTCAAATACCAACTTAAAACATTGGCGCTGTGCATGGGCAAACTCAGCGTATTTTTGCGCCATGCTGATGATTTGATTGCGACTATTATCTGCATTTACCTCGGAGAGCTGATGCATCAGCGCCTGCAGCGTTGCCTCAGAAACGGCTAACAAAAGGTAGTTATAGCTACCAAAGATATTGATTAAGGTACTCGGCACATAGCCAATCTGGCTTGCAATCTTGCGTAAACTCAGTTCTTGTGTCCCTTGCTGTTGCAGCAGTGCCATTGCCGCTTCTATTGCCATAGCACGAATCTCATCATGACTATGTTCTTTGCGTCTCGCCATAGGTCTCACTCCCTGTTGAATGCAGTGAGATTAACAGTCTAAAAAATAAAAAAACAACGTTCAAAATAAGTTTATTTTGCGTACAGCATGAAGTAAAAGGCATAAAAATGAGGGAAGAAGGGCTAACTTCGAGGCAATCGCTCGATGAGAACCTTGGAAGGAACTTAACTTTTAACGCATAAAAAAATGGCGCCCTCAATCGAGGGCGCCATTTCGAGGTTGAACTTTTACCTAGCGGCAGTGATAACTCATCACCACTCTATCTGACCCAGCGCCAAAATAGTCCGCTTCGAAGGCAGTATCGACAAACCCTAAACGCTGATATAAACCATGGGCAGGATTATGGGGATCGACAGTTAAATCCACCCGCTTAACCAGAGGTGGTATTTGGCTTAAACATTGTTGGATTAATTGTTTACCAATGCCTCGCCCGCGGGCTTGCTCACTCACCGCCACGGACAGGATCCACATACAGGTAGGGTCGCCACTTTGAGCGCAGAGCACATAACCTAACAGCTTACCGCCATCATCTATGGCAACCAGAAAATGCTCAGGCCAACAATCAAATCCTTGGCGAAAGAAAAAATCGGGATAACAATGATCGCCAAAGATAGCCTGTTCAAGTTGAAAAACGTCGGCTAACTCTGACTTTAATACTGGACGAATCGACTGCATGTAAACCTATTCACCAATTAAAATTTTATCCCACTCTAAATTGGGCGCACCAACAACAATAAAGTTAGGATTTTCAAGCGTCTCACGCTCGTTATAAGTCAAAGGTTGCAGTTCGGTATCCATGAGCTGTCCGCCCGCTTCCTCAATAATGATCTGCGCGGCGCCGGTATCCCACTCTCCCGTAGGCCCGACTCGCACATAACAATCGGCGCGTCCTTCGGCGACCAGACAACTCTTCAAGGCCGCACCGCCCATGACCACCAGTTCACAATGCTTAGGATGATTGAAGAGGGTCAACACGGATTGAGGATCCTGACGACGACTCACCGCTAACCTCAGGGAAACTTGCTCACGGTGCTGAATTTGCCGACTACTGATGCGCACTTCCTGCTTATCGGTGCGTTTATAGGCACCTAATCCCGCGATGGCGTAGTAACACACCTGCGTCATCGGCACATAGACCACACCCATTACTGGACGATTGTGCTCCACCAACGCAATGATCACCGAAAAATCACCACTACCGGCAATAAACTCTCCCGTGCCATCGAGAGGGTCGACTAACCAATAACGTTTCCAGCCTTCACGCTCACTCAGGGGAATATCGGCAGCCTCTTCAGACAGGATAGGAATATCGGGCGTCAATGCGGCCAAACGTTCACATATCAGCTTATTCGCCGCTAAGTCCGCCGAGGTGACAGGGGTATTATCAGACTTAGTCTCTCGCTCAAAATTACCCTTGAGGTAAATCTCACGAATAGTGCGACCCGCATCCGTTGCTATCGCAATCACCTCGTCGATTAACTCTTCTGGCTTCATAACTACTCCAATCGCTAACATCGCGAATGATCCACAAGCACTCAATTGCTGAATGCTATAACAAAAAAGATTATTTAAGTTGTAGATGTTTCTGCGCTAAAAACAATGCGCTTACACTACGGGATTCTGAAAAATCGCTATTTTCGAGTAACGCTTCCCACTCGGCCAACGCCCAAGGCACCACATCTATGGGTTCAGGCTCATCGCCTTCGAGGCGGCTTTCATATAAATCTTCTGCTATGAAAATTTGCATCTTGCTAGAGAAATAACCCGGCGCAAGGCTAAGTTCTTTCAACAGGGTCAGCTTACGGGCCCCAAAACCGATTTCTTCCTGCAATTCTCGATTGGCCGCTTCGATAGCTTGCTCACCAGGGTCTATTAATCCCTTAGGAAAACCTAGCTCGTAATTGTCAGTACCAGCGGCATATTCACGGGCTAACAGCATGTTACCTTGATGAATGGGTACAACCATCACAGCGCCACGGCTTCCGCCCTTCATCCGCTCATACTGGCGCTCGACACCGTTAGAGAATTTAAGATGGACTTGTTCAATTTGAAACAAACGGCTCTTAGCGACAACTTCAGTATGCAAGATTTCCGGCTTGTGGTGCCGCTGTGACATAACTGCCCCTGGATAAAAATAGCAACAAACTAACTAGGATAAGTGACAATCTTACTATCCTGTCTTTAATCTACAACCTGAATTTAGTGCGGCTATTCCAAAGAACACGACCCAAGTAATGGGATTTAAGTCACGCACTAAGCAATAACAAAGGAGAAGCGGCTAAAACTATCCCGCTTTTTATCGCGAAAATTCACCCACAAAAAAGGGGCTAAGCCCCTTTTGATGTCAATATCATCTAAAACTGATAACGCAGATTGAGTTGATAACTCAATAGGTCATTCGGCTCGATAGCTAGGTATTGATAACCTAAACCCACAGACCAAGCATCACTAAATTGGTAACTAAAACGCACTCCCGCATACCAATCTGTGCCATCTAAATCAGTCGTTATCGTGGTATTGCCCATGGTACTACTAATATCCGCTTGCCAATGGAACAAGCCAACGGGTACTTCAAAGCGCCAACCCTCATGTTCAAGCAAGGTAAGCCTCAGGCCAAGCATAACCCCATCGGCAAGCACTGGGGTGACGGTTTTCACCAACTCATGGTATTGTTCCGGCGTTAACGTCGCGCCCTTAATCCTCGCTGTTCCTTCACCAAAATCGGCATAGCCCAGTTCCAACGCTACAATCGGTGTCCATTGATAACCTAGGCTCACCCCAAATGCGGTATCCGAGTCATCGACGTTGAGGAGTTGTCCCTCTCCGACTTGGGCGTTTAACTCAGGCAGGGTTTTATCGGCCTGCGCTTGGCCGATAAAACCCTCAACATACCAGTCTGTTGCCTGTGCCTGTTGCATCACACTGAGCAATAACAGGCAGCCTAAGGCCAATCGCTGTAATTCTCGGCGACGCAATATCGCGCATGCCAAGATAAATGCCAACGCCCATAAGGTCATACTGCCTCCTCCTGACTTATTATCGATAATCACCTCTTGATAGGCTTTCACTGTGATAAGCACTTGCCCCGTCGCTTCACCACCTTGGCCATCGCTAATCCTATAGGTCACGGTATCCACACCATCGAATCCTGTTTTAGGGATATAGCGCAGTTTATTGGCTTCGATAGCCACAGTGCCCTGTTGAGCCGTCGCACTTAACAAGGTTAACGTATTACCATCCACATCGGTGTCATTACTCAGCACATCGATAAGCAGGCTGGTGCGATCATCAGTAGCGGCGCTGTCATCGACAGTCACAGGTGCAGTGTTGCCATTCACCACTATCGTCAGCTCACTACTTGCCGTACCGCCTTTGCCATCGGTAATGCTATACACCAACACATCGGTGCCGATAAAATCTGCCGCCGGTGTGTAACTGATCAGTTGGTCAGCTAACACTGTGACAGTGCCAAACTCACTAATCACTTGCGTGACGCTCAAACTATCCCCATCGCTATCCGTATCGTTGGCGAGCACATTGACATCGATACTTTGGTTCCAAGCAATTGCTGCCGAGTCGGGATTGGCGACAGGCAAGTGGTTACCATTGAGCATCACCGCGACGCCACTTGGGTCGACGATAGTACGGTTAGCCACACCATCATCATCGTTAGGGCCACCGTCTTCGATAGTCAACTGCACACACCAATGGCCTTCGGTTAATCCCGGCGTCCAACGACTATCCCCCGGCGGAGGGCAGAAACCACGTTCCCCCTCAGTACTGGCAACAGTGTTGTTTGCATCAATCACAAAGTCTCGCCAGCCCGCTTGCGCATTAAACTTGCGGTAGACGGCATTCGCTGGAACGGGCGAGCGTTGTGGCAATACCAAGCTATAGCTTTGGCCCTGTTGTGGTAGACCCGTCGCGATAAAGTCGAAAATACCACCCACATTGGCGGCTAAAGCATCTTCAGCCACGGCTTCAGGCTGTAGTTGCACGCCGCTCTGTCCACGGTTTAGGGCAATATTTCCCAAACGTAAACAGACGCCCGCCTGCCCTTCGGCCAAGAAGTACACCGGCTGCAATTCACCTTCAGGCATCACATTACAGTCATTGTTCGCATCCAAATAATCTGGGATGCCATCACTATCGCTGTCGCTATAGCCTTCTTGAACATCAGGGATTAAATCGCCATCCGTATCGGCACTCGTCAATGCAGCTAAACTTGGACGCACTACGATGTACACTGTTTCGGTACTCGACAGCACAGGCGAACCATCATCGGTCGCTGTTAAGCTCACGGGATAAATCCCCGGCGTTACCGCGGCTGGAGAGAACATCATCCCCGTCGCATCCGCTTGCAAGCTTAACGCGCCGCTTGCCCATGTCAGCGTCAATGTATCTTGCTCATTGGCATCGGAGGCGGTGGCACGAATATGCACATCGCCGCCATTTTGCGCGACAATGACTTGTTGCTGGCCAGCTTGAGTCACCGCCAAACTAACCTGTGGTGCAATATTGGCTTCGGTAATCACCACTTGGGTCTGCTGCTTACTACCAAGATTCAGGCTTGGGTCAAGGCTGATTAGTACCTCTTCATTCCCTTCACTCACACCATCGTTCAAGGTAGTAAAGTGGATTTCTGCCATTTGTCCTGAGGCTATCTCCACTACGCCATCAACCAAATCATGGTCGCTGCTGTCTGCCGTTCCTGACACTGTGTAAGGAATACTCAGCGGATAGCTTGGTGCCTCTCCGTTGAGGTGAACACTCACGGTCACTTGATTCCCTTCTGCAATAACTTGATCTTTGCTCAGCGAAATCAATGGATTGACTTTGACCTTCTGCGCTTTAATCGCCTTGTTGCCCTCGCTGTCTACAGCCTGCCAATAGGCTAAGTAGTTGCCAGGAGCGAAGAACAAGCTCTTATTCACCAGCGACACGGGTAATGGATGGCCATTACGGTCAACCGCCTTGGCAAAACCGAGTTTCACCCGCGTAAACAGGCCTGTCGCATTCACTTCCACATCATCAGGGAGGGTGATCACGGGTTGACTCGCTGAATCAGCGCCTTCAATCAGCACATTCACTTTGGCGGTTGCTCGGCCTTTGTTGCCATCGCTAATGGTATAACGCAGTGCAACTGGCCCCACATAAGCCTCGGGCGCGGTAAAGCTGAGTCCATCAGCAGTGATTTGTACACTGCCAATATCCGCAGCAGCACCATCAATGCTTAAGGTGTCACCATCGACATCCACATCGTTTGCCAGCACCGCCAGCGAATAGGTGTCATTTGCAGTACTGGTTAAGGTATAGCTGTCATCGATAGCTTGAGGATCGTCGTTCACTGGCGTAACCGTAACGGTGACTGTGGCAGGCTCTGAGCTCAGCTCTGCATCTTTAGCGATAAAGCCAATAGAGTCAGTACCATTAAAATCCTTCTCAGGCGTGTAGAGCCAGACACTACCGTGCTGCTCTAAGGTACCAGAGGCAGGTTGGGTACTGATCTCATAGGTCAGAGGATCATTATCGGCATCCTCACCCGCAAGCGTGATCATCACCGAACTGTCTTCCTCTAGCGTCACTGTCTGATTGGTAGCGACAGGTGCATCATTAACGTTTGCCACCACAATGCTGAAGCTTTGCTCTGCGGTTAAGCCATCGACATCCGTAGCGCGAA
>NZ_AKZL01000090.1:0-16904 GCF_000282755.1 Shewanella sp. POL2 | reverse complement strand
CACTGGCCGCAGTTACGAGCATCGACGTGGCTGGATTGTTGATAAAATCAAAGCCTTGTCTGCGATATTTTGTATCGATATTTGCGCCTACGCGGTGATGAACAATCACTATCATTTAGTGCTTAAAATAGATGTCGATAAGGCCAAATCCTTAACGCAAAAAGACATTATCAGCCGTTGGTGCCAAATCACTAAAGGCCATGCAGTCGCGACTAAGTATATGAATGGTGATGCATTAATCGAAGGTGAACGCATGTTGCTCGATGGCTTAATTACCGAGTGGCATGAACGATTAAGCAGTATTTCTTGGTTTATGCGTTGTTTAAACGAAGAAATTGCCCGTAAGGCTAATCGTGAAGATGAGTGCAAGGGCGCCTTTTGGGAAGGCCGATTTAAGTCGCAAGCGCTGCTAGATGAGCAAGCCCTGCTCGCGTGTATGATGTATGTCGATTTAAACCCCATTCGAGCAGGCATTGCCGATTCTTTGCAATCCTCTGATTTTACATCGATTCAGGAGCGAATTAACTCGCTAGATTCACCCAATCGTTCATTAGCCATCTCAACGCCACAAACTGACTCCGCAACTAATCAAGCTCATATTCCCCACAAGGCTCTTGTCCAATTCGATGGCGCAGCTCACCTAAATGAGCAAGCGGGCATTCCGTTTCATTTTGCCGATTATCTCGAACTGATTGATTGGACAGGCCGCGCCATCCGCCTTGATAAGAAAGGCTATATCGATAATCAACGGCCGAAACTACTCAATGAATTAGGCATTGCGCCCGATGCGTGGCTCACATCAGCCAAAGAGTTTCGTCGTCAATACAGTGGCATAAGTGGTCGATGGGATAGCATGTGCGCCTTTAAAAAGCAGCATAACAGCGGCAAATGGTGTAAAGGAAAAGCCTCAAGCCAAGCGTTACATCCTTAAGTTCATCGCGACTTAACGTTTGGGATTATTTTTGTTTATCCGAAATAAAGATAATTTTGCGCAAAACATAGCACGCTTTTGTCCCAAAGCTTGCCCTGCCTGAAGTCTGGCTATTAGCCCTCTTAATAATTGAAGAAGGCATTGCTATTTTAAAGTGAGCAAAAAGATAAGTGGGATATCTAGCCTTGCCGCCCAAGCGTGTTCACTATGCTCGGCACCTTCGAATGTTAAGCTTTGCCAATTCTGACTTGTATAGCCTTTCGCTTTAATGATCTTATCTGCTTGAGCTTGTAATGGTGGATACCAGGTATCTAAAGTGGCCGTTCCATGGTCAAAGTAGAGTTTATGTGTCGAAGGATCGGGGAGTTTTTGCTGCATATAGTTAAAAAATGCAGGCGGAATAGGGTTGTTTTGCTGCTCAAACGTACTTGGCCAGTGAGTTGATAGGCAAGCCGCACCACCGAAAATATGAGGGTATTCGCTGATCGCATATAGTGAAATTAATCCGCCCATACTCGATCCCATGACAAAGGTATGGGCGGCATCTGTATAAACAGAGTAGTGGCTATCGATATAGGGCTTAAGTTCTGTCACTAGAAATTTAAGATAGCGATCTGAATATACTTGCTGGCTAAATAGCGCTTGGTTTTTAGTGCGTTGTAATTGATAGAGTGCAGCTTGTTGTGCTGGGGACAGATTTTCAAAGGGTTGCTGTGGAAAGTACTCGCTGTGGCGATTTGCGCCTGCGTTATCGATTCCAACCACGATAAAAGGTTGAGTTTTTCCTGCTTTGATGAGTCTTGATGCCACCTCATCAATTTGCCACTCCTGTTTGTTCCAACTTGTTGTCGCATCAAATAGCATTTGACCATCATGCATATATAGCACTGCATAACGTTGCTGTTTATCGTAATCTGCGGGTAACCAAATATCGATATTTCGAGGAGGGACAAATGCCGAAGGGTAACTGGTGAGTCGCTCAATGCTGCCAGCGCTTACTTGCGGTAATTGCGCATATACATTGAAACTTGAGCTTAGCAGTATAAATAAAATGCCGAGTAATCTCATCATATTGGTTTTTTAGTGTGATGGTGATTGAGATCAGCTTAGCGTATTTAACCTTGCTTAAAAGTTTGAATACGATTGCAATCAGGCAACATGAGAAAGGCCAAGGTTAATAAACTATATTTGACAGAATGTATGGCTAAAAATTATCTGTAGCTTAATCGAGTGTTATCTTGTTTTTAATGCTCATTTTAATGTAAATGGCACTGTATCTTCCGTAGTAAATCCAAATATCACTTAAAGTAGCAAACTTAAAAGGCGTTTTGCGGGAGCACTGATTTGGTTTTTAAGCATTACCACACTAAAAAATACGTTTAGTTTAGGCATATCGATGGGGGTTATCACTCGCACCGCATGCTTAATATCATCATCAAATAAGGTGATTTGTGGTGTTAATGCAACAATTTGAGAGTGTAATAGGGCGCCTTTTATCGGCGGGAAAGAGTCGTAATGTAATAATCCCGAAAAGTCATTGCGATATTTATTAAACAGATCGCCAAATTGTTCACTGACGCCATAAGGTAAGTTTTTGGGTATCGCGAGTGGATATTTGCGAATATCTTCTAGGGTTAAGCGATCTAAATACGTCAACGGATGTCCAGCTCTGGTACAAAAAACCGCTTCAAAAGAAGGTAAATTAAAGGACTGTATCGAGCTTTCGTGGCCAATAATCTCACCTTCAACATCAGTAATTAATAGTGTGAGTTCTCCGCGTAGCAATTTTTCCAGTTGTTGTTGCCAGGTACCAACTTCGAGATCGATATGAATGTCTGGGTATTGCTCAAAAAAACGTCCGAGAATCGGCCCTAGAATGGTATTTGCCGGTACAGGGCTTGCACCTATTGATAAATAGCCACTGCTCTTACCCTGCATATAGTGTAATTCTTTTCGAAGGGCTTCGACGTTTTGCAAAATATGCTGACTATGGCTGAGAACGAGCTCCCCAGCAGGGGTTAAAGAAGTTGATTGATTTCCCCTCAGCAACAGCTCTGTACCCAGTATATGTTCGAGTCGTTGAATGCTTCGGCTTAATGAAGGTTGAGCAAGATTTAATTTTTGGGCAGCTTTTTGAAAATTACGCTCTTTGGCTAAAATCTGGAAATTTTTAAGATGCTTAAACTCAATCACAAGTTATTTGTCAAGTAATTACAACATGTGTGCAACATACCCTTGTGGCTCAGTATCGACAAGTAGACGTTGGTGACAATTTGTATCTTTATCTTCATATGAATAATTAACAATTATGAGTAAGTGTTTGTTTTGATTTTTTAATTATTTGGCGCTGTTCTCGTATAGTTTTTTGTCATCAACTGATACGTAAAATGCATTGGCTTTAAAGTATTGCTGACGGTAACTATTCATTCTGCAAATAACAAATTTGCAACATAAATCTAACAAGGAATGAGTAATGAAATTGAAGAAGATCAGCATAATGACCTTTGCGGCGCTATATGCGACCGGAATAGGGACGTTAGTTGCCAATCCTTTAGATAGGAACCAAGCCGAGCAAAAACTTATTGGTATCAAGCTGGCACCCGAACAAATATTAGCCAATAAAAATAAACCAACCCATCCGGCTTTGAATCGCGCTAATAGACCGGGTCAAATTGGTATGAACGTCCATCGCGCTGTAAATGGGAGTAGCAATAAGGCGCCATTTGCATGGGAAAAGGACATTGATGGAACGCATACCTATATTATTCAATTAATGGATGCTCCTGTTTCACTTTATCAGGGTGATAGACCTGAGTTTGCCGCCACGTCGCCTCGTAGCAATCAGCCCGCAATACGTTCTAATGAGCGTTTTGGGACAATCGATTTAAAGAGCAAAACCGTTAAAAACTACCAAGCTTTTTTAACGCGCTCTCAGAATGAAACCGCTAGCCAAATCAAGCGTGTTGCGCCAGATGCTGAAATAAAGCGTCGCTTTAATGTGGCACTAAACGGTATGACCATGGTGTTAACCCAGGAGCAAGCCGCTGAAGTAGCTAAGCTGCCCAATGTTAAAGCGGTGACTCGGGCGAAGGAATATCAATTATTCACCGATGTCGGCCCTAAGCATATTGGCGCTGATATGATTTGGCAGGGCACGAGCACTCCCGACGGCGTTGCGATGCGTGGTGAGGGCATTATTGCCGGTATTATCGACACTGGGATTAACTCAGATCACCCGTCTTTTGCCGCAGTTTCGGCAGACGGTTATAAGCACGTCAACCCATTAGGCGAAGGCAATTATCTGGGCGACTGCCAAGAATATCCTTTGATGTGTAACAGTAAGCTTATCGGTGTACGTTCTTACGATATGATTACCGATACCTATAAAGATCCGATTTTCCAACCCGATCTGCCACCGTGGGAAGTGGATTATAAACGCCCACCCAATGGTGAAGATTACAACGGCCATGGTTCACATACTGCCAGTACTGTTGCGGGTAACGTGCTCTACAATGTGCCCTTTAAACTGAGTGGAACTGATGAAAAATCAGATGGTTTTGATACCTCTTTAGTCTTCCCCGAAATTTCAGGCGTTGCCCCAAGAGCCAACATTATTGCCTACCAAGTGTGTTATCCCGGTGGTGGTTCGTATGGCGAAAACTACGGTGGTTGTCCTGGCGATGCATTAGTCGCTGCTATTGAAGATGCCATTATCGACGGCGTCGATGTAATTAACTTCTCTATCGGTGGACTTGAAAGTCTGCCTTGGTACGATGCCGTTGAAATGGCGTTTTTAGCTGCGCGTGAATCGGGGATCTCTGTTGCTGCTTCGGCGGGTAACTGGGGACGCTATGGCCCTGGTTATATCGACCATGTCTCGCCTTGGTTAACATCCGTTGCTGCCAGTACCCATGGTCGCCAAATTGAACCTGTTGAAGGCTCGCTCACTTTTGCAGGTGAAAACGCACCTAATAAAATGGCAGGTTATGCCGTAACGGGAGATATCACTGGCCGTTTAGTTGATGCCGCAACCTATAGTGATCCACTGTGCTTGGCTCCTTTCCCAGCTGGCACATTCAATAGCGATGATATCGTGTTATGTAAGCGCGGTGAAAATGCTCGCGTACAGAAAGGTGTTAACGTTGCTGCGGGCGGTGCGGGTGGGATTATTTTATATAACGCCGTATCTTGGGACGATGGTACTGGCGCGAATAGCCTAAATTTAAACCCTTTCCCTATCCCTGGAATGCACATCGACGCGGCATCAGGCAATCAGCTTGTTGAATGGATTGCCAACACCACAGAGCCTAAAGTCACCATCACTGCGGGTAAGATTATCACCACTGAGCGCGAAGCCGATGTGTTAGCTGACTTCTCCTCCCGTGGTCCAAGTAGCACTAACCCCAATGTAATGGTGCCAAACGTGTCAGCCCCCGGGGTGGACGTGTTTGCTGCTTATTCTGACGAAATGCCTTTTAGCTTGTATCCCTCACCGAGTGATTATGAAGCCATTAGTGGTACTTCTATGGCAGGTCCACATGTGGCGGGCGCTTTAGCGTTATTAACCCAAGCGCACCCACAATGGACGCCTGCGATGATCCAGTCGGCACTGATGACCACCGCCGTGTTAGGTAAAGCTCCAACCTACGATAATCCGCCAAAATTAGTGGATGCAGCTTTCTACGATATGGGTAGCGGAGTGATTAACGTAGCCAGAGCGGTAAAAGCGGGTCTGGTGATGGATGAAAATGGTGATAATTATCGCGCCGCCAACCCCATGGAAGGTGGCGATGTGACCGCGTTAAACGTGCCTTATTTAGTCAATGCGGAATGTAAAAGTAGCTGCACTTGGATGCGTACCTTTACTGCCACGACAGACGGTGAGTGGAACGTGAGTGCGACCGAAATCACCACAGAAGGCGCGCCTTTCCTTGAGCTAAGTGTTTATCCGCAAACGATTAAGTTAAAAGCGGGTGAGCAGCAAAGTATTATGGTAACGGCGAAAATCCTCGATGTAACCTCTGTCAACGCTAACTCTTCCTCAAACGAAGTGTTTGGTAAAATTGACCTGAAACCGACGGATGCCAGTTTGCCAGATCAATACTTGCCCGTAATGGCACGTTTTACTGGCTCTAGCTTGCCTGAAATTGTCGCAGGAAAAATCCACCGCGATACTGGCACCATGCTGACTCCTGAGTTGATGACCAAAGAAATCAGCGCGCTGAATGTCAAAGTGAGTGGCTTAACCGCAGGTACAGTCACAGAGCACAAACTTAATGCCGCCTATGTTGACTTTACAAAGCCTGAAACAATGGAAAATAATCCGGGTGTTTCGGTGCATTTCTTTGACGTACCAGAAGGTACTCGCCGCATTGTGTGGGAAGAGGTATCAGCTGATAAATCAGCATCGACGTCGTTAGATATTGGTATGGATCTCAATAATAACGGCAAAGTGGAATGGTATGACGAGGCGATTTGTTACTCCTATACCGATGTTACCGACTATTGCGCGATTAATGATCCAACGCCTGGTCGTTATTGGGTGATGTTAGGTAACTTTAAGCGCCCATGGGGAGACGAGATTGATACCAAAGACAGCATTAAAGCGAGTCTTGCGATTATCTCCGACACTGATACTAAGCAACTGAATGTAACAGGGCCAGCAAGTACCAATGGTATCGATCCCTACCAATTACAAATGAACTGGTCTGCCACAGGCAGTAAAGCGGGTGATCGCTTATACGGCTTGGTTGAAGTCGGTAATGGTGCGCAAAACGTTGGCAACATTGGCAAAATGGCCGTGCATTTAGTGCATGAGGGCAATGATGTCAGTATCACGACCAGCCAACAACAAGCCAAAGAAGGCGATGTTGTTGAGGTTAAGATGCTGATGGCACCAAACCTACTCGGATTAGAGCGCGATGTGAATATTGCCTTAACACTGCCCGAAGGTTTGCAATTATTGCCTAACACGCTAAAAGCGAACAGCAATAACCAAGATCTTAAAGCCGGCCTGACTGTTGCTGCACAGCAAATCACCCTGAAAGCGATGCAACAGGCGAGCAATGCGCAAAAACGTCAATATCTCTTCACCACGAGCGATACCGATGAGAGCTGCCGAATTCCAATCGGTTCAAATCCTTATTATTTGGATTTATTTACCGAGGCTGGAATCGCGTCTGAAGCGGCAATTGCTGGTCGGGTGAATGATACGGTAACTGTGCCATTAAGCGCATTTGGTATTGATCGTATCCCGCTGTATAACAATCCAGAAGAGTATTCACACAAAGATACCTTAAGTATTTCTCCTGGTGGATTTATTCAGCTCGATCAACTACCACTGTTCTGGGCTGCTCACTATCCAATGGAAGAGCAATATTTCCCCGATACTGTGATTGCTCCGTTATGGCGTGGAGATGGTGTTACCATCCCAGAATATAATTTGGATACCGAAAGCATGGACGGCGTATCGCTTGCTGTTACCAATGACCGACGTTATCTGATTGTTGAATGGGACAATATGCGTCAGGATTTTGCCTTTGGTATTAACCATGATCCTGATTACGATGCCCGTTACAGTTTTGAGCTATTAGCCTCAACTCAGCTTAATTTTGCCCCTGGTGAACATGAGTTTATTTTTGCCTATGACAAATTAACCGGTAACAAAGCGCATTTAGGCTCAATTGGTTTACATGGTTACTATGGACCACGTGGCACCTTTGGCCCTGCGTATGGTTATATCGGTGATGGCTTTGCCTTTAACGATCTGGATAAGAAAATTGCAGAAGGCTTAGTGGTCTGTGCTAACTACACTGGGCCTGAAGCGACAGCAATCGAACTATCATTCTCGGCTCGTGTTGGTGCTAAAGCGGTAGGTCAAGATCTGCAGATTATTGCTAAAAGTGATTACACTGGCAGCAGTAGTGTGACCTCTAGCGGAAGCCTCAAAGTACCTTCAAACCTTGCGATAGGTGCACTCGGCAATATGTCTGTTGCTGAAAACACCAGCATCAGTTTTGAGGTTCTAGTGCAAGACAAAGAAAATACCGCTAATGGTATCCAAGTCACAGGCGCGCATATCACCTCAGTTGTTAATGGTAACCAAGTCACCATTACTCCCGAAAAAGATTGGCACGGTACAACCACTGTCACAGTGAAAGCCTTTGATAAGGTTTATCAAAATGACATGGTGCAAACGAGCTTTAACTTAGTCGTGAACTCTGATGGTGTAGAACCAACACCTCCAACACCTCCAACACCTCCAACACCACCTGTTGAAGAGACTAAAGAGAGCGATGGCGGTAGCTTGGGTTGGCTTGCCATCCTGATGCTTGGCTTGATGGCCGCATCACGTCAAAAATGGAATGTTAATAAGTAAACTTCACCTTTAAGTAGTACCTTGTCTTTGGGCCTTCTAACGGAGGCCCTTTTTTATGCGTCCAAGTGTGGATTGTCATCGGCCATAAATGATGTGTTTATCCCACATTAATTCTTCGTTACAAGCCTTGCTATTAAATCTATTAACAATTTCTCAATGTCCGTGTAGTTTAGATAGCTTATAAAAACAACAATAGGTTATCGCTATGACTGTATCCTCGGTATCGCGCGCTTTATCAACATCTTCTGTCGCCACATCCTTTGCACCTTATGTGAGTTCATTCGGTGTGAGTACATCAAAATTGGCCAAGAGCTTACTGGCTTCCATCGTCACTTTGAGTTTAATGGGTGTAGGCTTAAGTTCTGCCTATGCGGCGCAGCCCGATGCGGCTAAGCTGGCGGTGGGTGTGGAGCAAAAGGTGCTCGACTGGCGCCGAGATTTACACCAGCATCCAGAGCTATCTAATCGCGAGTTTCGCACCAGCAAGATTATCGAAAAGCATCTGAAATCCCTCGGGTTAGAAGTTCAAACGGGCATCGCCCATACTGGGGTTGTTGCTATCTTGAAAGGCGGAAAGTTAAAGGGCGGTAAGCCCGGCCCTTTGATTGCGATCCGCGCTGATATGGATGCCTTGCCCGTTACCGAAGTCGTCGATGTGCCCTTTGCCTCTAAAGCGACAGATACCTATCGTGGTCAAACCGTAGGGGTGATGCATGCCTGCGGCCACGATACCCATGTGGCCATGCTGATGGGCGTGGCCGAGAATTTAGTGAAAGTGAAGGATAGCCTTGCCGGTGATGTAATGTTTATCTTCCAACCCGCCGAAGAAGGTGCGCCTGATGGCGAAGAGGGCGGCGCTGAACTCATGCTTAAACAAGGGTTATTTGCCAAGCGCAAACCCGACCAAGTGTTTGGCATGCATGTGACTTCGAGTATGCCAAGCGGCATGATTGGCGTGCGTAGTGGCCCTGCCATGGCGAGTGAAGATTCCTTTACGATCAAAGTGAAAGGTCGCCAAACCCATGGTTCGCGCCCTTGGAATGGCGTCGACCCTATTGTTGCCGCGGCGCAAATTATTACCAATGTGCAAACTATTGTCAGTCGTCAGGTGGATATTACCAAAGCGCCCGCTGTGGTGAGTTTTGGTGCAGTCAATGGCGGTATTCGCTCGAATATTATTCCTGATGAAGTCGAGTTGATTGGCACCATCCGCACCTTTGACCAGCCTATGCGTGCCGATATTAAGGTGCGCTTGGCCGAAATCGCCGAGTTATCGGCAAAAACCTTAGGTGCCACCGCGACAACCGAAATCCATCAAGGTTATCCCGTAGTGGTGAACAATCCCGAATTGGTCGCCAGTATGCGCCCCGTGCTTGCCAGTGTGGTCGGCGATAAGATGCTGATTGAGCCAGGATTAATCACAGGTGCCGAGGACTTTTCCTTCTATGCCTTAGAGTCCCCTGGGATGTTTTTCTTCCTCGGGGTGACGCCAAAGGGCACAGATCCTGAAACGGCGGCCAGTAACCATTCACCCGCATTTTATGTGGATGAAAGTGCACTCAAAGTCGGGGTAGAAGCCATGACCAAGGTTGCCCTTACGGCACTGAAGGCGCAATAAACCGTTTAAGTCTTATTCCGTCAGCTTTTCGGTATAACTTGAGCTTACAAAAAATTGGGCGGGAAGATCTTTTCGCCCTTGATTTGTTAATCAATATGCCCTCTTATGTGAATTTTTACAGCAAGGAGCGAACAAGATGAAGCGCACGCTATCGGCGCTGGTATTGGCGATGGGACTCTTTAATCCCTTGAGCCAAGCTCAGGCCACCACGGCAGAAGATATTAAGAGTTTCACGCTAGATAACGGCATGAAAATCATGGTGCTAGAGGACTCTTCTATTCCCAATGCCAACATGTATCTATTTTGGAAAGTCGGTTCCCGTAACGAAGTCCCGGGGATTACCGGTATTTCACACTTTTTCGAACATATGATGTTTAATGGCTCGAAAAAATACGGCCCTAAGATGTTCGACCGCACTATGGAAGCGGCGGGCGGGGCTAACAATGCCTACACCACAGAGGATATGACGGTTTACACCGACTGGTTTCCCGCCAATGCGCTAGAAACCATGTTCGACCTTGAAGCTGATCGTATCGCCAACTTAGATATCAATCCCGCGATGGTGGAAAGCGAGCGTGGCGTAGTGCAGTCGGAGCGTTCAACTGGGCTTGAAAACTCTAACTGGAATACCCTCGAAGGCGAAATTAAAGGCGTGGCCTTTTTAGCGCACCCCTATTCTTGGTCTGTGATTGGTCATGAATCGGATATCGCCGCGTGGACTCTAGAAGATTTAGTGCAATACCATAAGACCTATTACGCGCCAAACAATGCGGTCGTGGTGATTGCGGGTGATGTGAAGCTTGCCCAAGTAAAAGCCTTGGCCGACAAGTACTTTGCGCCTATTCCTGCGCAAACACCGCCAAAGGCCGTGCGTACCGTGGAGCCTGAGCAAAAGGGTGAGCGCCGTACCTTTGTTCAAAAAGCCTCGGTCAGTACGCCTAATGTGATGCTGGCTTACCATATTCCGGCAGCGACTCACGCAGATTTTTATGCGATGGATTTATTAAGTTCGATTTTAAGCCAAGGCAATAGCTCGCGTTTATATCAAGCGCTGGTGGATAAACAAGTGGCCTTAGAAGCGCAAACCTATATGCCGATGTCGGTCGATCCCAATCTCTTTTACGTCATGGGTGTAGCTACGCCAGAGGTGAAAGCATCGACGCTAGAGCGAGCGCTGATTGAACAAATCGATGCCATTGCGACCAATGGCGTTAGCCAACAAGAGCTAGATAAAGTTAAAAATATCAAGTTGATGGATTTTTACCGCGCGATGGAAACCATTAATGGTAAGGCCAACACTATCGGCACCTATGAAATGTATTTTGGCAGTTACGACAAGTTATTTAATGCGCCAGAGGCCTATAACAAGGTAACGCCTGCGGATATCCAACGTGTTGCCCAAACCTATTTACGCAAATCGAATCGCACGGTCGCGGTATTGGCGGCAAACGAGGAGAACTCTCAATGAAATCGATGGCAATGAAACTCTCCTTTGTAAAATCATCCTTTGTAAAATCATCCTTTGTCAAATCATCTTGGCAACCGACTAAGTTAATGGTCGCATTAGCTTTAGGGACCAGCTTGGCCTTATCCGGCTGCGCCTCCACCACGGCATCCAAACGCGTCGATACCGGCAGCTTTGCCATGCCAAGTTACGACAAGTTAGTGCTAGATAACGGCCTTACCGTGTATTTAATGCCACAGCGCGAAGTGCCGTTGATCACCCTAAACGCGGTCGTGCGTGCTGGGGCGGTAAACGACACCACAGCAGGTATCGCTCAAATGACCGCCCAAGGTTTACTCCTTGGTGCGGCGGGTAAATCCAAGGCCGAGATTGAGCAGCAAGTGGATTTTCTTGGCGCTAGCTTAGGGGCAGAAGCCGATAAAGAAGGCAGTTATCTGGCCGCCGATTTTATGGCGAAAGATACCGATGTGATGCTTGGCCTATTCAGCGCCGCGTTATTAAGCCCCGATTTTGATTCGGCCGAGTTTGACAAGCTTAAACAGCGCGCCATTGCGGGTTTACAGCAGGATAAAGAAAGCCCACGCGCTGTTATTGGTCGCTACTTCGATAAACTGGTGTTCGGTGCTCATCCTTACGGTAATGCCTCATCGGGTAATCGTGAGTCACTTGAGCAAGTCACAGTGTCGCAGTTGCGCGCCTTCCATAAAAGCTACTATCAACCCGCCAATACCGCATTAACAGTGGTGGGGGATTTTGATGTGGCGGCGATGAAGGCCAAGTTAACCCAGACTTTTGGCCAGTGGAAAGGCAGCGAAAAACTCGTTCAACCCGACTTAAACCAAGGTTTGCCTAAGTTAACTGAGGCCAAAGTGCTGCTGGTGGATAAGCCAGATGCAATGGAAACTACCTTTGTTATCGGCGGTTTAGGCATTAGCCGTGATAACCCAGACTATGTGGGGCTAACGGTAGTGAACACGATTTTAGGTGGTCGCTTTACCTCTTGGCTGAACGATGAGCTGCGGGTGAATGCGGGGCTAACCTATGGCGCGCGCTCCGGCTTTAGTCCTTATACCGACTCAGGTGTGTTTACCATTAGCACCTTCACTAAGACGGAAACCACTCAAGAAGCGATTGATTTAGCCCTGAAAACCTATGCTCGTTTATGGGAGAAAGGTGTCGATCAAGCGACTCTTGATTCGGCTAAGGCCTATGTTAAAGGTCAGTTCCCGCCTAAGTTTGAAACCTCGGGCCAATTGGCTGGACTCTTATCCGGCATGTATCTCTACGGCTTCGATGATAAGTTTATCAACGAGTTCCAAGCGAAAGTGGACGGCTTAACCTTAGAAGAAACCCAAAGGTTAGTGAAAACTTACTTCCCGCAAAAGGACTTACAGTTTGTGCTGATTGGCAACGCCAGCAAGATTGCGCCGATAGCCGCCAAGTATGGCCAAGTGCAAACCGTCGATATTAATGCGGTAGGTTTTGGTCAATAACCACTGGCGTTAGTTTATATCGCCCAATAAAAAGGTCTGCATAGTGCAGACCTTTTGTTTTTCTGTTCTAGGTTCTAGGTTCTAGGTTCTAGGTTCTAGGTTCTAGGTTCTAGGTTCTAGGTTCTAGGTTCTAGGTGTTATTGTGCACCTGGCTTAGCGTAATGAGCCATCCAATCCTTCACTTGGTTATACCAGTAGATGGAGTTGTTGGGTTTCATGATCCAATGGTTTTCATCGGGGAAATAGATCATCCGCGATTCAACATTACGGGTTTGCAGGGTGCGGAACAGCTCAAAACCTTGGCCGACGGGCACACGGTAATCGAGTTGCCCATGGCTGACTAAGGTTGGAGTGTTAAAGTTGGCGGCAAAGTAATGGGGCGAAATGGCTTTATACAGCTCAGGATTATCCCAGTAGTTACCAAAGCGGGTGCTGTGGACGGCAAAGTCCGCCGACATTTGTGAGTACATGTCGTACACCGCTGCATGGATCAGCAGCGCCTTGAAGGGATGTGGCTGACCTAAAATAATCGAGGTTAAGTAGCCCCCATAACTGGCGCCGCCGGCGACCATACGATCGCTATCGATCCAACTTTGCTGCTTAAACCAGTCTGCCGCTTTGAGCACGTCTTCGAGGGATTTGTTTTTCCAATCAGGGTTAATGGCATCGGCAAACTCTTGTCCAAAGCCGCTAGAGCCGTGGAAGTTTGGCCACGCGGTTACATAACCCCAAGAGGCGAAGGTTTGCGCATTCCAGCGGTAATGGAAACCATCGCTAATGGCATTGTGTGGGCCGCCGTGGATTAACATAAACAGCGGATACTGTTTGCTGCGGTCGAACCCGGGAGGATAGTGCACCCACATTTGAATGTCTTGGCCTTGGTAACCTTTGTAGGTGACCGACTCATAGGTGCCTAAATCGACATCCTTTAAAATATCATCGTTAAACTGTTCTAAACGCTCGGTTTTACCATTGCGAGGATTGATGCTGACTAAACGCGCTGGATACAAAAAGCTTTGATTGGTCGCAATCAACTGGCCATCTTTAGCGATAGCAGGTTGGCTAAAGTCGGTAGCTTGGGTGATGGCCTTGGCCTTACCGCTCTTGGCATCGATATGGTAAATACGGTTAGTGGCGGCATCATCAATGCTGGCATATAACCCCTTGCTGTCGGGTGTCCAGTTGAAGTCAGACACTGAGCGATCCCAATCCGCGGTGAGCGTGGTGAGTTTGCGACTGCTTACATCCAGCAGCATTAGCCTTGCCGTATCGGCATAAAATCCGGTAATTTTTTGGCGAGTAAAGGCCAAGGTTTTACCGTTAGGACTAAAGGATGGATTGAGATCCGGCGCGGGGTTTTCTGGAGTGATGTTTTCAGCCTTGCTGCCGCCTATAGTGGCGAGGAACAAATCTAACTTAGGATCAACCCGATTATCCGAACCATAGGCGCTAAAGGCGATTAAGCTCTCATCGGGGGAGATATCATAGCTTGAACTGCTTTGGCTTGAGCGTGGCAGTTCATGGCCTAAAGGCTGAGTCACGGCTTCAACCGCGCCGCCTGTGGCTGGGATCCTAAATACATGGGCCTGACGGCGCTCATCTAACCAATGATCGAACTGCGAATAGGGCAGTGCATTCCACTGGCGGGCGGAGACTTTATTATCTTTATCTGTCTTGAGCTGGGCCTTCATTTGCTCCCAATTCTGTTCAGGAAAGATATTGCTAATAAAATACAAATGCTTGCCAACCCACTTGATGCCATTGACGCCGGTGGGAATGTCCGTGAGCTTGCTGGCTTCACCGGGGCCATCCATAGGTAACAGGTAAATTTGGCCTGCGTCATCATCGTTACGTTCGCTGATAAAAGCCAAGGTTTTACCATCTGGCGAAAACACCGGCTCGCTGACTTTTAAGCCTTTGGCGGTAATCGCACGGTTATTTTTACCTTCACCGTCGAAGCGCCACAGTTGGGTTGAACCCTTGTCTTCCTTAAGGTCGTACTCAGTCACAGGCGCAATAATATGCTCGCCCGTGGATGACACCACTGGGCTACCTATGCGTTTGAGTTGCCAAAGTAATTCGACTGAGAGTGGTTTGCTTGCTTCTGCAAATGCCGTGCTGAAGGGCATGAGTAAGCTAAGCAGTAAGATGCCTGCCTTTTTCACTAGATGTCTCCTTATCATTCAGAGCGTTATTGTTATTTTTAGCTATTAAACCCCAAAGTATAGAAACTGAGCATGAAATCAAACTGAGTCTATCGGTGGCAAGAGTGACTTTTATGTAAGTAACTGTAACCACTGAGCACATTTTGATGGCAAGGTATGTTGGGTATGGCGAAAAGTGTTATGGCGTATTTGTGGCTAAGGTGTTTTAACGCTAATGTATTGGGAGATTGAAATAGGACTCGAATATGGCGTTAATCATCCCGCAAAAACTGGGCAAGCTATTGATCAAAAATGTATTGATACTCGCCTTGGGCTGCTTGGCTATCTTTCCTGCGCAAGCCGCTAAGGTCAGTTTTAAAGCCTTTTGCCCGCAAATGGTGGGGCAGTGGCAGGGCAATGCCGCTAAGGCAAGTGACACCCCTAGACAAGTGACGGTCAATGGATTTTGTTCCCATGATCAGCGCCAGTTGATCCTCTCCGTAAGTGTCGGTACGCACGCTCCCTACAGCGAGACTTGGTGGTTTCGGGAGCAAGGCGAGCAAGTGCTGTTAACCTACTATGACGGTGTCTCGCAGGAAAAACAGCAACTCTTTAGTTTATATCAACAAAATGGCGATTATTCCCTGCTGGGCGAGGGAGTCGTGAATGCGCGCGCCGCCTTAATCCAACTGTTATTCGAAGCTAAATCGCCCCAAGGCGCATGGCAGTGGACGCAAAATATCCAATATTTAGACGATGATATCGACCGTTATCAGCTCTTTCGTGGGATAGAAATGACGCCTGTCGCACCATTGAATTAAGCCGACTTATTCATACTCGACAATACGCAACTCACTTTGGGACAAAAGCGTGCTATTTTTTGCGCGAAATTATTTCCATTTCGGATAAACAAAAATAATCCTAAACGCTGAGTCGTGAGCAACTTAAGGATGTAACGCTTGGCTTGAGGCTTTTCCTTTACACCATTTGCCGCTGTTATGCTGCTTTTTTAATTCACACATGCTATCCCATCGACCACTTATGCCACTGTATTGACGACGAAACTCTTTGGCTGATGTGAGCCACGCATCGGGCGCAATACCTAATTCATTGAGTAGCTTAGGTCGTTGATTATCGATATAGCCTTTCTTATCAAGGCGGATGGCGCGGCCTGTCCAATCAATCAGTTCGAGATAATCGGCAAAGTGAAACGGAATACCCACTTGCTGATTCAGGTGAGCTGCGCCATCTAATTGGACCAGAGACCTGTGGGGAATATGAGCTTGATTGGTTGCGGAGTCAGTTTGAGGCACTGGGAGGGTTAATGGATGATCTGGGGTGTTTAGCGAGTTAATTCGCTCCTGAATTGATGTAAAATCAGAGGATTGCAAAGAGTCGGCAATGCCCGCTCTGATTGGATTTAAATCGACATACATCATACAGGCCAGTAGTGCTTGCTCATCTAACAGCGCTTGCGACTTAAAACGCCCCTCCCAAAAGGCGCCCTTGCACTCATCTTCACGATTAGCCTTGCGGGCAATTTCTTCATTTAAACAGCGCATAAACCAAGAAATACTGCTTAATCGCTCATGCCACTCGGTAATTAAGCCATCGAGTAACATGCGTTCACCTTCGATTAAAGCATCACCATTCATATACTTAGTAGCAATTGCATGGCCTTTAGTGATTTGGCACCAACGGCTGATAATGTCTTTTGGCGTTAAGGATTTGGCCTTATCGACATCTATTTTAAGCACTAAGTGGTAATGGTTACTCATCACCGCGTAGGCGCAAATATCGATACAAAATATCGCAGATAATGCCTTAATTTTATCAACAATCCAGCCACGCCGATGCTCGTAACTACGCCCAGAT
>NZ_AKZL01000089.1:0-17721 GCF_000282755.1 Shewanella sp. POL2 | reverse complement strand
AGTGGCTTTTTTTATGCTTGTCGCATTTACGCTTCGTACACGTTGACGATATTGATGCGTTTTGCCGCATCTAAATCGATATGGCCGTTGTTAGCAATATCGAGAAAATCAAAGGCGGGCAGTTCGGCTTCGGCCACATCCCCCTTCATCGGCGCGTTGGGATCGCGTTTCAACGATACAAAGTCAAATTGGTCACGGTCAACACCCTGTGAAGGTGCAGTATTTTGCATAGCAGTGAAAATGGTTTCAATACGGCCAGGATATAGTCTATCCCACTGATTGAGCATGTCTTTAACCGCTTGACGCTTGAGGTTTTCCTGAGAGCCACAGAGATTACAAGGAATAATGGGGAATTTTTTAAGCTGTGCGTATTCTTCCAAATCCTTTTCACGACAGTACGCAAGTGGGCGAATAACCACGTTTGCGCCATCGTCTGAGAGCAACTTAGGTGGCATGGCTTTCATCTTGCCGCCATAAAACATATTGAGGAATAGCGTTTCAATAATATCGTCTCTGTGATGACCGAGAGCTATCTTGGTTGCGCCAATTCGTTGCGCAAAACCATAGAGAGTGCCACGACGCAGGCGAGAGCACAGTGAGCAAGTGGTTTTGCCTTCAGGAATTTTCTCCTTCACAATCGAGTAAGTGTCTTTTTCAAGAATGTGATAGGGAATATTAAGGCTATCTAGATAGGCAGGCAGTATATCTTCAGGGAAACCTGGCTGCTTTTGATCTAAATTAACGGCAATAATTTCGAACTGTACAGGCGCGCGCTGTTGTAGATTGAGCAGAATATCCAGCATAGCATAGCTGTCTTTACCGCCACTTAGGCAGCACATGACTCGGTCACCATCTTCAATCATGTTGTAGTCGGCGATAGCACTACCCACTTCACGACGCAGACACTTCTGTAATTTATTCAGACGGGTAATTTGTTTTTTTGATAATTCTTCAGGCATTTGACTCGCCGTAACTTCAGACATAGCTTCCAACATAAAAAAAGCGCCCAGTAACTCAGTTTCAGGGCGCGTATTATTCCAGCTATCGACGGCGGGGTAAAGAGCGGCGTGCGTTACGCCTCTTCAAGCGGTGATTTATAACCATCAGGTTTGATAGCTAATAAATCACAATTGATGCTATCGATAACATGTTCTGCTGTGTTGCCAATGAGTGCTGCTGAAAAGCCCGTACGACCGACTGTACCTAAAATAACTAATTCAGCATCGAGCTGCTCAGCAAGCTCTGGGATCACATCCTCTGGTAATCCTTCCCTCACATGGCAATGGAGTGTATCGATACCATAGGCATTAGCCAGGTATTGCACTCTTTGTTCGTGTTGTAGGCGAATGGTGTCGTTGTAGGTTTGTGCATCAAAATCGGGGAGTTCAATGGCAAGATTTACCGGTGTACCAGGATAGCCATTGACTAAGTGAACTTCGGCGGCAAATTTTGCGGCTAAATCCTTCGCATGTTCAATAATTTTGCCGTTAAGCATTTGATGATCGGTATCCTCAGTCGCCACGTTTACCGCACAGAGGATTTTACCGGTTTCAGGCCAATCATGATCTTTGACCATTAATACAGGAACAGGGGCTTTACGCATTAAATGCCAATCCGTCGGAGTAAAGATCACCGCTTTTAATTTATCATGAGCATGGGTGCCTTTAACAATCAGATCATATTGCCCTGCAATGGCATGGTTAATAATGCTTTCAAAGGGGCGGTTGTGCCAAATAACTTGCGTATCAATATTAAGTTGTAGGTGGTTATAGGCTGACAGCAGATCTTGTATCCAAGCTAAACGTTGATCAATCACGCCTTGGCGCATGGCTTCGCGCTCTTGGCTCGATAGAATCGATGTCATTTCATAGGAGAAGTCAAAAATCGAAAGAAACACGGTCACATGGGCGTTACTTTTACTGGCTAAGGTAACCGCTCGAGCGAGTGCCACTTGATGTTCTGTCGTAGGATCGACAACGACCAGTATTTTTTGATAATCCTTCATAACTTGTTCCTTTAGTCATAGGCTCATATTCATCATGAGCCTTTGGCAATTATCTGTATTGTTCTAGATCAAAACTCTTTTGAAAACCAGTGCCTAGCGCCAAAAACGCATGATTAATGATGAAGCTTATCTGGCAATTCTGGCATTACCCGCTAGAAGATTAAGTTCATTATAATCAACGATAATGATGTACTTACCTTTTACTTCGATTAACCCAGATTTTTGGAAGCGGCCTAACAAGCGACTGATGGTTTCAACGGTAAGGCCTAAGTAATTACCAATATCCCCACGTGTCATGGTCAAGCGAAATTCTTTGGCAGAAAAACCTCGATTACCAAAGCGGTTAGCGAGATTACTGATAAATGCAGCGAGGCGTTCTTCTGCATTTTTCTTACTGAGCAGCAAAATCATTTCTTGATCGCTCATGATTTCATTACTCATTAAGCGCATGATTTGTTGGCGTAATTTAGGCATTGTGCCTGAAAGTTCATCGAGAATATTGAAGGGTATTTCACACACCATGGAGGTTTCTAAGGCTTGTGCAAAACTTTGATGAGATTGTGCATGAATACCATCAAAACCAATGACATCTCCCGCTAAATGAAAGCCAGTGATCTGTTCATCGCCTTGTTCGGTGATCGTGTAACTTTTTATGGTGCCTGAGCGGATTGCAAAGAGTGATTTTAAAGGATCACCCGATTTAAAAATCTGTTCGCCTTTTTGAATAGGTTTCTTACGCTCAATAATGTCATCGAGTTGATCGAGTTCATTTGCATTGAGGGTGAATGGGATACAAAGGGTTCCCATACTGCAATCGTGACAATGAATTGCGCACCCACTGGCGGCGGGACGACGGTTTTTATTCTGCTCTATTGTCATGTCGGTTCTCAAGTTAATCCACTGCAGCCATGTTAAACCAATTCATTCGCTTGGGCTAGTTTAGCTGCGACAGGGCGATATATAAAGTTTGTGCACCAAAGGCAATTAAAAGTAAGCCACTCAATAATCTAACGGTTTTTTGCTGCACCCAATTGGCTAAGCGTTTGGCCGCCAATCCTGCACTGAGTAGTGCAGGGAGTGTACCCAAACCAAATGCCAGCATGATCAAGGCGCCTTGACTGGCGGAACCTGCTGCTACAGACCAAGTTAAGGTGCTATATACCAGTCCGCAGGGCAGCCATCCCCATATCAATCCCGCGGTGATAGCTTGCATTGGCGTAGTGATTGGCACCAGACGTTGTGCTATGGGTTTCAAATAACGCCACAATACCTGACCAAGGCGTTCAATTTGTACTATTCCGATCCAAATTTTTGCAATGTAAAGCCCGGTTGCAATCATCATGACGCCGGCGATGATCCGGAGAATTAATAGGTAGCTATCTAGCTCAAATAAGTGCCCAAGCATGGCAGATGAACCGCCGACTAAAGCGCCCGCGAGGGTATAACTGACAATCCGACCAAGGTTATAACTTAATAAGTAAGTGAGTTGATGGGCTAAGTGGTTTCCTTGCTTAGGATTAGCAAGCTGAGAGGAAAAGGCGCCAACAAGGCCACCACACATGCCAAAGCAGTGAGCGGCTCCCATTAGACCAACGAGAAACGCACCCATTACATTGTATTCAATCACAGTGCCAGTCACTGAGGCATGCCTTTGTCTTGAGATTCCTGTTGCTTGATGCTCGCAGGATTAGGTTTGTCGGCATCTTCATCGAATAGAATTGAGACACTTTGGCGGTCTAAATCATCGAATTGTTCGGATTTTACCGCCCAAAAGAACACGGCTACAGCGATCAACACAAAGATCATCGCAATAGGGATAAGTACATAAATGATGCTCATTAGCTAAGCCTATTTTATTGTTATATTTTAATTCGTAATAATCTCAAACTGTTACCCACAACAATCAGTGAGCTTGTCGACATGCCGATAGCGGCAATATAAGGTGCAACATGGCCGGTTACCGCTAAAGGTAAAATGAGCGCGTTGTAACCTAATGCCCAAGCGAGATTTTGGCGAATAATTTGTGTGGTCAGTTTAGCAACCCTCACCGCTTGGGTGAAGCGGGAGAGGTGATCGCCAAGCAAAATAAGATCGGCACTGTTTTTGGCAATTGCACTACCGCTGCCCATGGCCACGGATAAATCGGCGCCAGCGAGTACAGGAGCGTCATTTATGCCATCACCGAACATCACCACAGAATTGGATTGCTGTAACTTATTCACTAGCGAGAGTTTATCGGCCGGTGTGAGTCCACTGTGTACATCCGTAATGCCGAGCTCTTTTGCCAATTGATGCACATGCCCAGAGCTATCCCCGCTGGCGATACTGACCTTGCAACCTTGTTGCTTCAGTATGTCGACAGTTTCTTTGCTATCGATACGAATATTGTCTTTGATCTCAATAGTGGCGATAACCTTTAGTTGGTCATCACTGGCACGAGCAAGCCAAATCTGTTGATTGATAAACTCAGGATTGACTATTGCGCCAGTAAAGTGAGCATTCCCAATGCGATATTCTATGCCATTTATGAGACCTTTCACCCCAAAGCCCACTTCATGGTGAACTTGCTCGGCAACAACATCGACTTGGGCAAAGCTGGCAAAGGCCGCAGCGATGGGGTGACGAGAACCTGACTCTAGCGCAGCAGCAATTGCCAACACTTGTTCTTTAGCCACATCACCATGACATTGCACCTTGGCTATCGATAGCGTGCCGCAGGTGAGGGTGCCGGTTTTATCAAATACTACATGCTTGATTTGAGGCAGTTTTTCAAATACACCCGCCTTACGGGTAATGATCCCAAGACGGGTAAAAATCGCGGTCGCGCAGGTCACTGCGGTAGGCGTCGCCAGCGCAAGGGCGCAAGGACAGGTGGCCACTAATACTGACAAGGTCACCCAAAAGGCGTCTTCGGGGGAGATTTGTAGCCACACCAGATAGGTGATTGTCGCTATGGTTAAGATAGTGCCTGAGAAATAACGCGACAGTTTATCGGCTAGCATAGCGACGGCAGGTTTAGTGTTTGAGGCTAATTCCTGCAAGCGAATAATTTCAGCAACCAATTGGTCTTGCCCAAGAGCGGTGACTTTTACCTTAATGGGTTGGTCTAGGTTAATGGTGCCTGCAAATACTTGGCTATCGACGGGCTTTTCAATCGGCATTTGCTCACCGGTGAGCATGGCTTCATTGATGCTAGTGTGGCCGTCAACCACGATTCCATCGGCGGCGACCATTTCACCGGGTTTAATAAGGATAATATCCCCAAGACATAATTTTTTAGCGGGGATTTCTTCTTGCCCCTGCGCCGTGACCAGATGTGCTGTTAACGGCACTAACTTGTGGAGATTACTGGAGCTAACGGAAGCTTTTTGTCTTGCCTTCTGCTCGAAATAACGTCCCAGCAGCAGGAAGAAGGTAAACATGGAAACGGATTCAAAATAGACTTCGCCCGTGCCGTTAACGGTCGCAAAGCAACTGGCGATATAGGCGCCGCCAATGGCGATAGAGACCGATACGTCCATATTGAGTTTGCCACTGAGCAGGGTGCGAATCGCGCTAAAATAGAAGGGCTGCGCCGAATAGAGCACCACGGGCGTGGCGAAAATCATGCTCACCCAGCGGAAATAATCCCGATATTGCACATCCAAATCGGTAAAGTAACCGGTATAGAGGGCGAGGGCGAACATCATCACTTGCATGGTGGCAAAGCCCGCTAAACCTAAACGCAGTAAGAATTTACGGCTATTTTGCTTGGCGGTCAGTTCTTGTTCATCCACTTGATAGGGCGCAGCTTGATAACCGATACGGCTAATTTGCCCCAAAATATCACTGAGTTTAACTTGTTGTTTATCCCAGCTAATCAGCGCCCTTTGGGTGGTGGAGTTGACCATCACTTGGCTTACGCCAGGCAGTTGCTTCACTTTATGTTCAATTAACCAAGCGCAGGCCGCGCAGGTAATGCCATCAATGGACAGCGACACTGAGTCGCTATTCTCCACTGAGTGGACAAAGTCCTGCTGTACCTCGGGCAAGTCATAGGCACTAAACTGATTTAATTCATCAGGCACAAGGGCCGTCTGTTTATTACCTGGCTCAGTTCTAAACTTGTAATAGCTTAATAAGCCTGCATCAACAATGGCTTGGGATACCGCTTGGCAGCCTGGGCAACACATGAGTTCATCGCGATCATTAATGCGAGTGACAAACTGCGTGCCGGTGAGTACAGGTTCATTACAGTGAAAACAACTTGGATGTGTCATAGTAATACTTATTCAACCACCGTCAGTTCAACCACAATTGGACGTTGTCTTTTAATTCGACACGTTGATGAATACGCCATTTACCGTCAAAACCTTCGAGGCGGACTTCCCAAGCACCCGTTAACACATCGGGCAGAGTAATGCGATACACATGATTGGCATCGGCGGTGACAGTGGTCTTAATATCTCTTTCGGCAATCGTTGGGTGGTAAAATTCGACTTTCAACGCAGCTTGATAGGCTGGGCCGCCGTGCTGAGTGAATAGGAGTTCATGGTTATTCTGTTCAAGTTGCCATTGCATGCCAAGCTGCTTGGCATATTTGACTTTACTCAAGTCCATGTTGATGGCTTTGCCTTCTTTGTAATAATCCTCGGCAACCAGAGAGTCAGAGTTTGAGAGGGCAATTTTTAGCGTGGTAAAACTTGCGACGACGGCACATAAAGGAAGAATAATTAAAAACCAAGGCCAAAACTGCTTATACCAGGGTTGTTGTTCGCTCATGTTAAATACCCATTATAAAAATTTGCGCCATTTTACCGTTAAAAGGTGGCTTTAGCACTTTAAAAAAAAGGCCCCGACGTTATCGAGGCCTTAGTGTTACTCATATCTAATTACTTGTTTGACAAGCTATAAACATAAGCTGCGATCACGTGGACTTTCTCTTCACCGAGAACGTCTTTCCATGCTGGCATCACGCCTGCACGGCCGTGTTTGATCGTTTCTTCGATCACACCACGGCTACCGCCATATAACCAAACATCGTCAGTTAAGTTAGGTGCGCCCATGAGCTTGTTGCCTTTTGCGTCCATACCGTGACACGCAAAACAACCTTTCATGAATGAACCTTGACCAAGAGCTGCGAGTTTCTCGTCGTGTTCACGACCAGATAACTTAACCACATACTCGGCTAGACCTGCAATTTCGCTATCGTCGATTGGCAAACCACCTTTCGGTGGCATCATGCCATGACGACCGCTCATGATGGTGGTTTTAATCGTGGCTAAATCGCCACCGTATAACCAATCACTGTCGGTCAGGTTAGGGAAGCCTTTGCTACCACGTGCGTCAGAGCCGTGGCACTGCGCGCAGTTTTGTAGGAACAAACGGCCGCCCACTTTCAACGCTTCTTGGTTTTTCACTAACTCTTCGAGTGGTGTTGCCAAGTAAGCCGCGAAGATTGGGCCATATTTTTCGTTAGCGTGTTTAACTTCTTGGTCGTACTGAACGTACATGCCTTCTTTTGCCGCCAGCTCAATCGCGGCTACAGAATCGGCTTTAATACCTTTCTCTGTACCAATGCTTTGGTTAGAGCTGGTCCAGTTCAGTAGACCTTTGTAGTTACCTAAACCTGGGAACAGGGCTAAGTACACTAGGCCAAACACGATAGTGATATAGAACATATAACTCCACCATTTTGGCAGTGGGTTATTGAGTTCTTCGATACCATCGAAACTGTGACCCATGGATTCGCCTTCTTTGACATCGGTGGTGTTCTTTGAACACACACGTAGCAACAGAAAACATCCTGCGATCACAATTAACGAGAGTACGCTAATCCAAATACTCCAGAAGCTACTCATCACTTATTCTCTCCTGAGTCCTTCGATTCCTTGCTGATTTCCTCATCGGAAAACACAAGATTCGCTGCTTCATCAAAGGATTTTTGACGACGCGAGCTATATGCCCAAGCAAATATACCGACGAAGGTCAGCATCACAATGATGGTTAAAATACCTTGTAATGTGCCGTAATCCATATACTGCCTCCTTATTTGAGTGCGTGACCCAAAGACTGAAGATATGCAATCAAGGCTTCCAGCTCTGTCTTACCTTCAACAGCTTTCTGCGCGCCTGCAATTTCTTCATCGGTGTAAAGATCATTACCTTTGTAACCGCCTTTGTGCATGTTACGCAGAATAGTCATCTTGTCGCCGGTTAACTTGCCGTCTAACTTGTTTTCGGCAAGCCATGGGAAGGCTGGCATATTCGATTGAGGGACCACAGCACGAGGATCGATTAAGTGAACTTCATGCCATTTATCGCTGTAGCGACCGCCAACACGGGCCAAGTCTGGACCAGTACGCTTAGAACCCCATTGGAATGGGTGATCCCAAACAGACTCACCGGCAACAGAGTAGTGACCGTAACGTTCAGTCTCTGCACGTAAAGGACGGATCATCTGGCTGTGACAGTTGTAGCAACCTTCACGCACATAAATGTCACGGCCTTCAAGTTGCAGGGCAGTGTAGGGTTTCAAACCTTCAACAGGCTCAGTGGTATCTTTTTGGAAAATCAGCGGCGTGATTTCAACCAAGCTACCGAAGCTGATAGCGATAACAGTGAATATCGCTAACAAACCGATGTTTTTTTCAACTATCTCATGATTAAATTTCATCGAGTTTGCTCCTTAAGCCGCTTTTGCTTCAGCCAGTGCTGGCAATGAATCTTTAGAGGCTTTCACAGTACGGATCACGTTGTATGCCATGATCAGCATACCGGTTAAGAAGAAACAACCGCCGAGGAAACGTACGAAGTAGAAAGGATAAGAAGCTTCCAGACTTTCAACAAAGCTATAAGTCAAAGTACCGTCAGCGTTAACTGCACGCCACATCAGACCCTGCATTACACCCGAAATCCACATAGACACGATGTAAAGAACAGTACCGATTGTCGCTAACCAGAAATGCACGTTAACTAACTTGATGCTGTACATACGGCCATGGCCGAACAGTACTGGGATCAAGTGATACAGAGAACCGATAGATACCATTGCAACCCAGCCTAGCGCGCCGGAGTGAACGTGACCTACTGTCCAGTCTGTGTAGTGAGATAAAGCGTTAACTGTCTTGATGGCCATCATCGGACCTTCGAAGGTCGACATACCATAGAAAGACAGAGAAACCACTAAGAAACGCAATACTGGGTCAGTACGCAGTTTGTGCCATGCGCCAGATAAGGTCATGATACCGTTGATCATACCGCCCCAAGATGGTGCGAACAGGATCAGTGACATCACCATACCTAAAGACTGAGTCCAGTCAGGCAGGGCAGTGTAGTGTAAGTGGTGAGGACCTGCCCAAATGTACAGTGCGATCAGTGCCCAAAAGTGCACAATCGACAGACGATATGAGTAAACAGGACGACCCGCTTGCTTAGGAACGAAGTAGTACATCATACCTAAGAAGCCAGCGGTTAACAGGAAGCCTACCGCGTTGTGACCATACCACCATTGCACCATGGCATCGACCGCGCCACTGTACATAGAGTATGACTTAAACAAGCTAACAGGAACGGCCATTGAGTTCACGATGTGAAGCACGGCAACCGTAATGATAAATGCACCAAAGAACCAGTTCGCTACGTAAATATGCGATGTTGTTCGTTTGATAATAGTGCCGAAGAACACTATTGCATAGGATACCCAAACGATCGTAATAGCGATATCGATTGGCCATTCTAATTCAGCATATTCTTTACCGCTGGTATAACCCATTGGCAGAGTGATGGCTGCTGACAGAATGATGGCTTGCCATCCCCAAAACGTAAATGCAGCTAATTTAGGTGCAAATAGTCGGGTTTGACAGGTGCGTTGTACGACATAATAGGATGTTGCAAAGAGGGCTGATGTTCCGAACGCGAAAATTACCGCATTGGTGTGTAATGGTCGCAAGCGACTATACGTAAACCAAGGCGTATCGAAGTTCAGATGTGGCCAGATTAACTGAGCCGCAATTAAAACACCGACTGACATACCAACAATACCCCACAAAACTGTGGTTAAGGCGAATTGGCGGACAATGGTGTAATTGTAATCAGCGCCTGTTGGCTGGGAATGGTTCATCATAATGCTTCCACTGCTTATTACTTTTACTTTTAGTAAAGACTAGCTTTACCTGTTATATATGACACAAAGCTCATGTCCCTATAAGGGTTATGAAGCCATGTCAATGCGTTACCCTACACATTTGTGCTCAAATATGAGGTTTCGCAATGATACTTGAGCCATGTCAAAAAAGATACCAAAGAAGGGGGACGGAAAGTTGATCTAGATCAACCTACGCCATAGAATGTTAACATCTTGCATCACAAGGTTAATTTTTGTGCTTAATCGCAAACGTCTCCCGCTTTACATCATGTTAATTACGTTGAATCTTAGCGCTTGTGATAAAAAAGCCGAGCAACAGGTAAAAATACCGCCTACAGATCCCACTCTTTGTGTGTTTACTCAGGGAGATTGCATTAAAAAGGTCGGGGATATAGTGCTGAGCATCAGCCTTTCGCCAGATCGTGCGCCAAGTGAAAAACCATTAACATTGAAGCTATTATCTTCTGATGTACTTGATAATTTACAGGTCCGTTTAGAAGGTAGAGATATGTTTATGGGCATTATCCCTGTCAATATTCGTCAACTCGATAAAACAACCTATGAGGGGCAGTTGATTTACGGTTCCTGTAGCAGTGGGTATATGGTGTGGCGTGGTTTTATCAGTTTTAGTCGAAATGGTATCGAGCAAGCCGTTATTTTTGACTTTCTTGCCGATAATCCATATTAAGTTTATGGCGTTCGCCGGATAAAGAGCTTGGTAACAATATTAACTCCCACTCCTTATTTATAATGACCGATTATCATAGGCGGATGATTGATTATGAATGCTATTTTGGCTATTCATCATGATCCTTCCAGTTTTCTTTAACCTGTACAAAAATATCGATGTTATTGATAAACAGTTCGAGTAAATCAGGATCAAAATGTTTACCTGCACCTTTACGCATTTCATCGATAACCTCTTCCAGTGGCCAAGCTGCTTTATAGCAACGTGCATGGGAAAGAGCATCGAACACATCTGCAATTGCAACAATACGGGCAAAAATGTGAATTTGTTCTTGTCTTAAATTGGCTGGATAGCCTGAACCATCATACTTTTCATGATGTTGCAAGGCTATAATCGCAGCGGCTTTAAGGATAGGCCGCTCGGAATTCGCGAGGATCTGGTAGCCAATAGTAGGGTGCTGACGCATAACCAACCATTCTTTATCGTCTAACTTGCCAGGCTTAAGCAACACAGCATCGGGGATCGCTATCTTACCAATATCATGCATAGGCGATGCTCTGCGTAAAAGTTCAGCTTCGGTCTCTGATAATCCAGCAAGTAGTGCCAGTTTGGCACAATATTCTGCCATACGTTTTACGTGGTTTGCCGCCTCTTTTGAGCGGCTTTCAACGACATCCCCTAAACGTAGAATAAGTTCAGACTGGGTATCTTCGACCTCTTGATTTAGAAGTAGGTTCTCAAAGGCGATACCCACATTTATTGCAAAAATATCAATAAGTTTTTTATCTAAATCGTCGATTTTATCAATCCCATCCATATAAAGCAGGTTGATAAGCCCGCTCTTCGTTGGGAAATAGCCAACGAAACAGTTATCTTCATATAAACAACGCTTTTGTGCGAGAGCGGTGCGTAATAACTTATCAATATGCATTGGTAACACTTTGTTCGCAGGACTCTCGGCAAATTGTCCAGTCCCCGCCAAAATCTTAATCTCAACAGATTCCATATGGCCGCTTATCGCATCCATGGCATTGCAGGTTAGCAGCAGTGTTTCGGAATCGAGATTCAATAGGGTTGCAACTTGGGTCAGCAAGCCATCAGCGAATCGATAGAGCGTTCTGAGTTCAAATAATCCTGAGGTTGCCTCGAGCACTCGCTCTAATCCTTTTCGATGATTCAGCTGTGCACGCCTTGCTTGTTCGATTTCCATAATGTCGCGGTAAGAACGCAGTGCCGAGTAGACACTTGTCATTAACTTGCGTGAATCGAGTTCAGATTTTGCCTTATAGTCATTGATATCGTAGTTGACGATAACATCTTCTTCAGGAGCTTGGCCTGGCTGTCCTGTGCGCAAAATTAGGCGGATTGTTTTGTTTTTATGTTCCTCACGGATCCACTTTACTAACTCCAAGCCAGCATGATCGGTTTCCATTACAACATCAATAAAGGCAATTGCCAGATCTTGTTCATTTAAAAGAAATTCTTTAGCTTGTTCAGCACTATAAGCGTTAATAAAGGAGAGGGCACGACCATCGAGTTTAAAACGAGAAAGTGCAAGTTTAGTGACCGTGTGTACATCAGGCTCATCATCAACAACAAGAATTTTCCAGGGCGCAGAAAATGCAGAAGTTTCTATGGTTTTTTTCCCTGAAAAGAGCGGCTTTTTCTTTGTAAGATCAATCACCATCCGAGACCTCATCACTTAATTTATGTCGCACAGTTAGAGTGTAGTAGAAGCTTGTCAAATCAGTAAAAATAATTCTGCAGCGGGGAAGGTCGCAAATTTAACAGCTCGTTATTGATAACTATTATCATTTGTGTATTATCAAAATAGATAACTCAGCAGGAATTTATATGGCATATATGGCAGAAAGGATCAATTTATCTATATCAGAGGAGAAACTTGCGCAACTCATTCGTGAAGGAAGTCTATGTGCAGCGGATTTTTCATGTCTAGATAATCAATCAAAACGGAAAGTCTGGCAACTTTGCCTTATCTGTTGCCAAAAACGCATAGGCTGCCAGCAATGTTCACAAACAAGTTGTCCGCAAATTGAAAGACTCATTAATGCCGATAAATAACGTTATCGGCATTTGCATTTAAGTATTATCATGCATTAAACACTTAAATTTAAAAGTTATTATGCAGCTTCCTCCAGTATTACCTTTATTTGATTCAATTGAATTCATACAAGATGGGAACAGTGTGGTGAATCAATACATTACCCAAGTCAGTCTAACGGATGTGCCTGATGCAGGTTTAGTAATGGAACATGCAACAGATTGGTTGTTTGAACAAAAACACAGTGAAAACAACTACAAAGCCTATCGGAGTGAACTCACTACATTCCTGCATTGGTGCTTTGATGTCGCCAAAATGTCACCCACACAGGTGATGCGAAAGGATATGAGTCGGTATGTGGATTATTGTTTGGCGCCACCCTTAGCACTGATTGGTTACTTTAACGTGCCACAGTTTAAACTCGATAAACTGCGTGATGAGCGGGTTCCTAATAGTCTTTGGCGGCCATTCGTCGGCAAGAAACAGTTAGGGCAAGTTCAACCTTATGTGCTTAGCGACAATGCATTAAAAACCAAGATTGCCATTTTATCCTCGTTTTATAGCTACTTAATGAGTGAGGAGTTTTGCGAGCGCAACCCCGCGCAAATTTGGTTGAATCATAGCCGCTTTGGCCAAAACAAGCAGTATCAAAGACAAAGCGAGGAAGATGAAAACAACTTGGCTTTCACAGAACTACAGTGGTCCTATGTGATGAGCACAGTTACTCGATTGGCTGAAACGTCACCCGAATTGCATCAACGTAGTTTATTCTTGATTTCATTGATTTATTCCTGCTATTTACGCATCTCTGATGTATCTGCACGGGTTGGCTATTCACCGGTAATGGGCCAATTTAGGCAAAATTCACAGACTGGCATTTGGAGTTTTCATATTCTACTGAGTAAAGGTGGTAAAAAGCGTAGCGTGGCGATGTCAAAGGCGTTACTGGACGGCTTAGTTAAATATCGACAGTTTTTAGGTCTTACTGACTATCCAAATCAAAGTGAACCACATCCGTTATTTGTTCGACATAGAGCAGCTGGTCGCGGCCGAGATGCGGGTGTAGTGAATGCCAATCTTGGGATCCGTCAAATCCGTGAAGAAATTCAAGCGATTATTAATCTTGCTGCGGATAATGCTCAAGCTGATGGCTTTCACCAAGACGCGGCACAAATGAGAAAACTCACAGCACACAATATCAGACATACCGGGATTACCCATGACATTAATATTAACCGTAGACCGTTGTCACATGTCCAAGCCGATGCAGGCCACGAGAGTATCGACACCACATCGAAGTATTTACACACTACACAAATAGAAAGACATGAAAGTGCCTTTAATAAGCCGCTAGATCATTTGCAAGGTATTAACTAGGATGTTATCGGCACCCCAAATCCCTCGCACATAAAACTGCGCACAATGTATATTATGTTAAATTGTGTTTTGGGGAAAGAAACAGTTCTCTATGGATTTACGTTAAAGTACTTTCACTTCTGCTGGTTCTGCTTGATTGAGGATTTATTGGTTTAAGGAAGAAATGCTATTGCTTATATCGCGTTGCTACGTGAATGTTTGCAGAGATTACTCCGCACAGTGCTAAATAATTCACATAGCATCGCGTTTTATATCCTGATGTTGGTATTTATTATTACTTGGATTGACTTTTGATTTTGCCAATCAATCTCTTCATTTGCCTACGGTCAAATCTTAAAGCCCGACCACAGCTGGTTGTGACAGTTGGCTTCCTTGAAGTCGATAGCCATGATTATAAATATTTGCTCGACCATCACGGCAGAAACCGACTAAAGTCACATTGCTTTGCTCCGCAATCTCAGTAGCCAACGCCGTCACGGCTGACATAGCAAACAGAATTTGAATACCGACACTTGCCGCCTTTTGTACCATTTCAAAACTGGCGCGGCTGGTTAACAATACCGCAGCGGGTTTTGCTGCATACCGTACAGACATCGCCCCGATCAATTTATCTAAAGCGATATGTCGGCCAATATCTTCAAATAGATAAATCACCTCCCCGTTTTCATTTACACCAATTGCAGCATGGGTTGCACCAGTTAAAGCAAAAGTCTGTTGTAGTTGTTTGACTCGGACTAAAATCGGGTCGAGATGGGCAATGTTGAATCTGATATCGGATCCGACGACTTGAACTGGTTTTACAGCATCTTTAAGCTGTGCAACACCACAGAGACCACAGCCAGTGCGTCCCGCCATGCTACGGCGATGCTCCTTTAACTCATTGAAACAGCGTTGATTAATCTCTATCTTAATGATCACGCCATTAGAAACATATTCAAGTTCAATATCTTTTATATCATTAATGGTTGAGACAATTCTTTCCGAAAGCGTAAAACCTATCGCAAACACTTCCAAGTCCTGTGGGCTTGCCATCATGACTGTGTGCGCCAATCCGTTATACACCAACGCCACTCTTACCTCATTGGCGAGTAATTCAGTTTGTTCAACATTCCCTGCCGTGCTAAATCGAGTCACATCGGCTGTAACAACTGAATTAGGGAAAGAATTATCAGCAACCATCAACGCATCTCCTGTTAACTACGTTTTCTAAGCTTCATGGGCCAGCAATAGCGGATTAACAGTTGTCGCACCATAACCCTTTGCACTGAGCTCGGCATCCAGCCCCAGCGTTGCGATATCATCCGCAGCCGCATCTAATAATGGCAAACGGTTGGTAAACAACATCTTAGTGTAGCCCTTACACGTCTCACAGCTCTCAATCCGCACGTTGGCTTTATGATCGTCAAACGACCAAATGGACATTTCCCGAGATTGTTCGCAGCAAGTACAATGGGCGCGCACATAATGCCACTCAGTTTCGCACAGACTGCAATGCAAATAACGCAGCCCTTCGCGGGGTTTATCGACAATCATGCTGGCGACCGGATGACTACCGCACACAGGGCATAAACTGGACTGCTTAACCCTATTGGTATCCATACGCGCAATCACCATGGGCGCCCAATGGGACCAATAGAGTGACAAACCCGCCCAAATAAATAAGCTAAACTGTGCGGGTACGGCACTAAACTGCCCTTGCCTCAGTTGATTGCCCCACTGGAGCAATTGGACTGGCGATTGCTCCAGTAGCTCTTGGAGAACAGGCACTAAATGTGCGGGCACTTGGGATTGCAATTCTGTTAGCAATGCTTGCAATGGTTGTAACCAATCCTGAGCCGTTTGAGTTTGGCTTAGGGACAACGGATATGGCGCCTCAACGTCAATCATTGGTGCTGGGCCCATATCCGTTGCCGCCAGTTTTTGCTGCGCAGACACTAGGATTTGGCAGAGCTTAAGATAATCCGCCAGCGGAGAATCCTGCGCTAATTGGGCTAAACGACGTGCTCTATGTTGATAAATTTTCTCAGGATCTGCCGCTTTTAGCGGTTTCAAAGCTAAGGGAGATTTATCAACAAAACTTAACGGGATATCGCTGGCCATCTTCATCGCTATTATTCCTCGTGTTCTTCTAACATGGCTGGGTGGTGCTTACGAGCCCAAGCCTTAGAGACTTTGCCGTAGAGCATCCCAGTGATAGAGCCTTCAATCCAGCAGGCCATCCATACGTGTACCACTAGGGATAACAGCATTAATATGCCGCAGGCCGAGTGGACTAAGGTGGCCCAATTGACGGCTTCTGCCGAGAACATGGGGGCAAAATAAGGTTGCCACATCATGATGCCGCTGATCAGAAACGCCAGTACAAAAACCACAAAGGCGCGGAATAACATTTTCTGACCTGGGTTGTAGTGGCCCACGGGCGGAATGTTCTCTTCTTTTTGCAGTAACACCCACACCACGGCTTTCATCCAGGGCAAATCGTATTTATTCCACTTATTGTGCTGGTAGTAGCGGATTAACATCACCGCCAGCAGCAGACACATGGCAATTCCAAAGAATGGATGCATCACTTTTGCCAGTTGTGGTGTGCCAACAATGCCACTGAGCCACTGGAACGAGGGATAAAAAAACGAGAACCCCGTTAGAAAGGTCACTAGGCCAACAAAGACTATGGTCCAGTGACACAGACGATCAACGAGCTTATGGCGCACGATCATTTCTTTATGACTCATAGTTTTTCCTCCTCTTTGACGCCGGCATCAATATAACCAGGCTGATCTTCCTCGACGATGTTGCGCCCTACCGCAATGCGGTGCATCAGGGCGAACGCCGCCGTTGCGAGCAAGCCTGCGGTGCCCAACGGTTTGAGCCAATCTTGACGCCATTCGGTTGCCGCAGGGATTTGCGGATCCTTGGGCATGCCATAGCTTTCGGGTTGCGTGATGTCGTGGAGGATCATCATCATATGCGTTCCGCCAACGCCCTCTGGGTTATAAAGTCCCGCCTTGCTGAAGCCACGTTCCTTTAACTGCTCGACGCGTTTTTCGGCATAGAACAACATGTCTTCGCGGGTACCAAAGCGCAGTGCTCCCACGGTGCAGGTTTTAACGCAGGAAGGCTCGAGGCCAACGGCGAGCCTATCTGAGCACAGAGTGCACTTATAGGCTTTGTTATCTTTGGCGCTGATCTTAGGCACATTGAAAGGACAGGCACTGGCGCAATAGCCGCAGCCAATACATTTGTTCGAGTCAAAATCCACTGTGCCATTGGCATGTTGCACAATCGCTCCGCTGGTTGAACAGGCTTTTAAACAGGCTGGATCGGCGCAGTGCATACAGGCAGTGTGGGTAAATTGCCAACGCAACTTATTGTTATCCATCACTTCGTGATACTGCATTATGTTCCAGCTTTCCGGTGACAGTGTCATCGGGTTCTGGTAACTGCCTTGGAAAGTACCGACATCTT
>NZ_AKZL01000088.1:0-17736 GCF_000282755.1 Shewanella sp. POL2 | reverse complement strand
CCATTAACCCCGTGACCGAAACCTTCAGACGAATTCCCTGAGTATGTTAAGCAGAATCTCGATCCTGCCAAGCATAAAAAAGTGGCGATGTTCTGTACTGGCGGTATTCGCTGCGAAAAATCAACCGCTTATTTAAAAGAGCAAGGCTTTGAAGAAGTGTATCACCTCGAAGGTGGCATCCTTAAATACCTTGAAGAAGTCAAACAGGAAGAAAGCCTGTGGGAAGGCGAATGTTTTGTCTTCGATAATCGTGTAGCGGTCGACCATGATTTAAAGAAAGGGCAATACGATCAATGCAATGCTTGTCGTATGCCAATCACTGAAGCGGAAAAATTATCCCCAGCTTATGTGCAAGGTGTGAGTTGCCCACATTGTATTGATAAGATTTCTGAGGAGCAGCGAAAGCGTTTTGTTGAACGTGAACGCCAAGTGAATTTAGCTAAATCCCGTAATGAGGCTCATATCGGTAGTGATGTGAATCATGTGATTGAAGCCCGTCGACAAAAGAAAGAAGCACTGCGCAAACAAGCTGCAGAGAAAAACAAAACCAAGCAAGCTAACTAACACTTAACGCATGCACAGCTAAGGTGATGCTGTTCAATTATGGACAGCCTCACTTTTTTACCGGACGATTATGCAGCAGAAATGGCAAGCTAAAGGCTGTCAAAAGGAAGGGCTGGCAAGCACTGGCCCTAACTTTCTGTCATGATAGCCGCCACCTGAGTCAAATGGCGACATGTCACTCCTCGTTTCGTAAGCACGAGCTTGCTAGAACGATCAAAATTTAATTCTGAATGTCTTAAAGAATGTCCTATATGGCAAAATCGATTGGTCGCGCTAATGATAAAAATGACCACTGGTTATCTTTAATGAACATCCGCCCCATTAACGGGGCGGTAAAGCATTTACCAATGGACTTTGCCAATATTTAAGAGTGTTCAACGTAATATTAAACGTTATGACGTTTGCCAGAGCGTTTAAGTTTTTCAGCTTCTAGCTTAGCGGCTTTCTCGGCGGCTTTTTCAGCCAGAATGCGTTCCACTTCGGCTTTTTCGATTTCAGCCATCGCAGGCGTTTCAAGGGATAACAGGCCAATTCGACCTGAGCGGTAATCGTGTAATACGACTTCCGAGGCTTTATGCAAATCGATGCGACCACCGGGACGGAGGGCGCCACGTTTACGGCCGATTTCTTCGAGTAACGCCATATCATCCTTAGGTAACTCGCTGATGTTATAACGCTCGCAAATTTCCTTCGGGTAGGCCTTTAAGAAATAACCTGCGGCAAACAGCGCCACATCTTCGTATTCCATGGCGGTATCTTTAATGGCACCCGTGACGGCAAGGCGATAGCTACTAGCTTCGTTATCAACCTTAGGCCATAAAATCCCTGGCGTGTCCGAGAGCACAATACCGTTGCGCAGGTTAATGCGCTGCTGGGTTTTGGTGACGGCGGGTTCGTTACCGGTTTTGGCGATAACGCGACCGGCTAAGGTGTTGATAATGGTGGACTTACCCACGTTTGGGATCCCCATGATCATAGTGCGAATATCTTTTTCAGTTTTATCGCGACTCGGTACTAACTTACGACAAAGATCCGGCAGCATTTTCAACATACCCGGTTGCAATGTGGTAATCGCTGTGGCTTTTACCCCTTGTTCACGCTCAAGATATTCAATCCACTGGGCGGTAATGTCGGGATCGGCTAAGTCGGATTTATTCAGTAGCTTAATACAAGGTTTGTCGCCGCGAAGCTTTGACACCATGGGGTTTTCACTACTGTAGGGAATACGGGCGTCCAGCACCTCAATTACTAGATCGACCTGAGGCATAGCCTCTTCGATCTCTTTGCGTGCCTTGTGCATGTGCCCCGGATACCATTGAATTGCCATGATAGCGCCTTGTTCTAAATGACCTAAAGACGGCTATTCTACCTTGAAGGCGACGAATGTCATAAAAAAGCGCCCGAAGGCGCTTAATTGCTTAATCTTGATGCGAATTTGGGCATATATTGCTTAAAGTACGCCTAGCTCGCGTAATCTTTCCATTAGGTAGCTGTCGGCGGTATAACGCTCAGATAGCACGACCGAAGGTTTAGGGTGTAAGAATAAGGGCAGTGAAATACGCGACTTAGTCTTATCTGTGCCTTCTGGGTTAATCACGCGGTGTGAGGTCGATGGGAAGTAACCACCCGAGGCTTCCTGCAACATATCACCAATGTTGATGATAATATTGCCAAAATCACTTGGCACATCTAACCAAGAGCCGTCTTTGGCTTTGACTTGCAACCCTGGCTCGTTGGCCGCGGGCAGCACAGTGATAAGGTTAATATCTTCGTGGGCCGCTGCGCGAATAGCGCCCATTTCTTCATCGCCTGTCATCGGTGGGTAATGCAGAATGCGCAGCAGGGTTTTGTGGCTGTCGGCAATCATTTCTGGCAGCGGAATCGAGAACTTAGCTTTAACCTCGTCTGGCGAGTAGGTTTCAATCCACTCTAACAGTTCAGCGGCCAGCGCATTGGCTTTTTCATAGTAAGCTAGAATATTGGCACGCAGTGAATCAGGAATACGACCCCAAGGGTACACGTGGTAATACTCTTTGATGTCTTTAACCGTGTGGCCTTTTGCGGTTTCTGAAATCGACGCGGGGAAAAAGCCATCGTGGGTTTCACGATTGAACATAAACTCGTTCTTAGCGTCAGAATTGAAAAAGGCTTGCCACTCAGTGTAAATGTTTTCGACCAGTTCCTTATCGATAGGGTGGTTAGAGAGTACACCAAAGCCCGTTTCACGTAGGGATTCCACAAAGTGTTTGGCGCTATCGGCTGCGCGATAATCAATGGTTTCTAATTTCATATGGTTTCTACTTGTTATATATGGTTGTTAACCAAACACTTTCTAAGGATAAAGGTAAGGAGTCATTGCCACTTATCTCATTATCGGTATGGTGCGCTCAGCCCTAGTGCAAAAGCGGCCCAAATAGAAAGGATTTGGGTAGAGAATTGACCCGCAGCAAGTGTAGCTTTGCACTGTGCGCGGTGCAAACACTCAAGACAATGGACTGAGATTACTGCTGAATTTTCCTCCAGTTATTTAAGCATTGGCTCAATCAACAGGATTTTATCGACTAAAGCGGCTACTATGCCAAAAAGCCAATTCAAGCCGAGGCGTAATAAACCTGAGGAACAAACGGTCTTATGCAGGCGAATACCTTAAGAGCTAAAGGAGACTTTTATGAACAAACTGACTGATTTTGAACGCTATGTCATAGAAGAAAAGGGCACAGAACGTCCCTTTAGCGGGGAGTATTATCAGCATGACGCTAAAGGCGTGTATTTGTGCAAAAAATGCCATGCGCCTTTGTATCGCTCAGAAGATAAGTTTAATGCCCACTGTGGGTGGCCAGCCTTCGATGATGAAATTCCAGGCGCAGTGAGTCGCCATGTCGACGCCGATGGTCGCCGTACCGAAATTGTCTGTAGTCAGTGTGGCGGTCATTTAGGCCATGTGTTTGAAGGGGAATATTTAACGCCGAAGAATATTCGTCATTGCGTTAATTCTGTCTCCATGGTGTTTCAAGCGGCCGATGAGGTGACAACATCGACTCATAAAACGGCCTTTGCCACCTTTGGTGCGGGCTGTTTTTGGTGTGTTGAAGCGATTTTTAAGAGCCTGAAGGGCGTGCTGAATGTCAGCTCTGGTTACTCAGGTGGGGATGCTAGCGATGCCGATTATAAGTCGGTGTGTTCGGGATTAACTGGGCATGCCGAAGTGGTGCACATCGAGTTTGACCCCGCGCAAATCAGCTTTACGACGCTGCTGCAGGTGTTATTTGAGAGTCACGATCCCACCACGCTTAATCGCCAAGGCAATGATAAAGGGCCGCAGTATCGCTCCGTCGTCTTTGCCCACGATGCGGCGCAGATTGAAGAGACCAATGCCATGATTGCCAAATTAACCGAGGCAAGGGTATTTGATGCGCCGATAGTGACCCAAGTGGTGGCTTTTGAGTCATTTTATCCCGCTGAGGATTACCACAATGACTATTTCGCCCTGCATGGCGAGCAGCCCTATTGCCAAATTGTGGTGCGGCCAAAGGTTGAAAAGATCAGAGCCATTTTTGCAGAGCTACAAGCATAGGCTTAATGTGCGACCAAAATGACGGATAAAAAACGCCACCGATTAGGGTGGCGTTTTCGTTAATTGCTTGCCTGATAGGCTGAAGACTCAGTGCATTAACGGGATTGCGCTAACCACTCGGCATATTGTTTTGCGTAATAACTAACAATTAAATCGGCGCCGGCACGCTTTAACCCGATAAAGGTTTCGGTGACGACGGCGCGCTCATCGAGGGCGCCCGCCAGGGCGGCAAACTTAATGCCGGCATATTCGCCGCCGACTTGATAAGCCGCTAAGGGAAGGTGGGTTTCTTGTCTTAGGCGACTTAACACATCCAAATAGGGCGTGCCGGGTTTCACCATCAATATATCCGCGCCTTCTTCTTCATCGAGCAACGCTTCGAGCAAGGCTTGGCGACCATTGGCGTAATCGAGCTGGTAGCCCTTACGGTTTCCGCTAAGTTCGCAATCCACTGCGGCCCTAAAAGGCCCATAGAAGGATGAGGCGAACTTGGCTGCATGGGCCAAAATGGCAATGTGCTCAAAGCCTACCTCATCCAGCCCTTGGCGAATGGCTTTAATCTGGCCGTCCATCATGGCCGATGGCGCCAGCATATCGGCTCCGGCTTTGGCGGCTGTAATGGATTGTTTGACTAAGTTAGCCACGGTTTGATCGTTACAGACTTCGTCATGGTGCAATACGCCGCAGTGTCCGTGGTCGGTATATTCACAAAAACAAATATCGGGGATCACCATCATCTCTGGCGCGGCGGTTTTGATGGTGCGGATCATCCGCGCGAGTAAGCCATTGTCATCCCACGTGTCGCTGCCCTGCGCATCTTTGGTGTGTGAAATGCCAAAGGGCATCACATAGCGGATCCCTAATGCGTAAAGCCTTTGAATTTCATCAGCAAGCGCACTCTCGGGCAGACGGCTGATCCCCGGCAAGGTTGAAATGGGCACGGCTTGGGTGATGTGCTCTTCAATAAAGAGTGGGTGGACTAAGTCGCTTAGGGAAATCTGGGTTTCACGCACTAGGTCACGCATCGCTTCTGTGCGGCGTAGGCGTCTTAAACGGCGAAGGGGTTTAAGGGGATTATCTCTGGTACAGCTCATTGAATTTCCTTATTAACAGTGTAAAAGCATCACGCGAAGCTTCGCGTCAAGGGGAGAGAGTTAAAACGATGCTTAGGACGTGCCTGTTGCTTTGGTGAACTTGATTAAGTGAGACAAAAGCTTCAGCACTGTTTGCTCTGACCTAAAATAGGGCAAAAGTTTCCCAATATTTGGCCAAAGGCTGAAGAGGTTGTTGAGTTAGTGATGGCGATCACAAACCCAGCGCTAAGCTAATCGAGTCATTAGCCGCTGTTTTTAAGCCTTTGCTTTCGATTATTTGATGTTATCATTTGCGCCAATTTACACTTGGTATAGTGCAGGATTTCGATAAGTCACTTTTTCAGTCCAACTATGCCCACAGCGCGGTTTTTATATGACAACACCCCAAGACTCTGTTTGTATTCTCGCCCTTGACACTTGTACCGAAGCTTGTTCGGCTGCCCTGTATTATCAAGGACAGGTTTTTGCTGAGTTAGCCGATGCGCCTCGGGAGCATAGTCAGCGTTTATTGCCTATGGTGGAAGCCGTATTAAAACAAGCCAATATCGGCTTAGATAAACTGGATGCCATTGCCTACGGCCGTGGGCCAGGCAGTTTTACGGGGATCCGTATTTGCACCAGCATGACTCAAGGTTTAGCCCTAGGGTTAGACTTACCCGTTATCGGCATTTCCACCTTAGCGGCCATGGCACAAATGGCGATTGCTGAGCACGCTGCCGAGCAAGTGCTCTGTTGTATCGATGCGCGCATGGGAGAAGTGTACTGGGGTCAATTTGTTGCCGTCGATGGCATTGCTACATTAGTCGGTAAAGAGGTGGTGAGCGCGCCTGAACAGGTTGAGCTGGCATTCGATCTTAATAAAGCCATTGTCGGCTGTGGCACTGGATTTGATGCCTATCCCGAGTTATTAACCCTAGGAAGTGGTATTCGCTCCTTAGCGGCGGTGAAGTATCCCGATGCCCGTGCCATGTTAGCGCTGGCAGAGGCGGGTATAAAAGCGGGATTAACCACCAGTGTCGATGAACTCGAGCCAGTGTACCTACGTGATACTGTGACATGGAAAAAGTTACCGGGACGTGAATAAACTGTTCATTCTTCCCTGTGATACGTTAGAATCTAGATTGTCTGCATGGGTTCTCGATGCAGACATCAATTCTTAGTTAGGCACTCGTCACAACCGCCTAGCAAGGTTAACCAGGGCAAATAGGATATAAACTGGGCATTTCGATGCAGGTAAATTCGCTTCAAACGAGTTTGACACAAGCGGTTGCGAGTAATCGCCCCGCAGTCATACAGGGAATGTCGCCCACGGAGGCGCCGCGCCCTGTGATTGAGCTCGATGCGGTTTCTGCCTTAGCCTTTGATGATACCGCTGATAGTTCGTCACAAAACCTACAATCCAGACTCGGTGCCCAGCTCGAATACGAACAAAGTACCCGAGGTCATCAAGGGGCTATCGCCCAATACCTACAAACACAACATGCCGCCAAACGTGATGAAATTCAGCAGATGGTGGGTGTGGATATTTATGCCTGATAGCGCGCCTGTGTCTTCTCAATCCCGTTTTACACCTCGTTTAACTGGCGGCCTTCCGAGCCGCGGTTTGTTTATCATCGAACTGATGCTGGCCCTCATTTTGACGCGCATTCCTTATCTGAGTGTGCCTTTTAAGTGGTTAGAGAGCTATTTCCACGAGTTGTCCCATGGGATAGCGACAGTGCTCAGTGGCGGCATAGTGAGTCATATTCAACTCTTTCCCAATGGTGCGGGGTTTTGCTTTAGCCAAGGTGGCTCGCCACTGGTGATTGGATTTGCGGGCTATTTTGGCGCAGCCTGTTGGGGATACCTTATTTATCTGCTGGCGACTTGGCCTAAGGGCATTCGCCTAAGCTTTGCGTTTTTAGGCGGTTTAGTGGTGCTAAGTGGTCTGCTGTGGGGGCGAGATTTGCTCACCTTAGCCATTTTAGCGGTACTGACGATAGTGTTGTTACTGCCGTTAAAACTCAGCAAAAATAAAATCCTCACGCAATTTTTACGCATTATTGGTTTGATGATCATGCTCAATGCGCTGGCAAGCCCAACGGTATTGCTCGGACTCGAAGGGCAGGGCGATGCGGTGCTGCTGGCTGATCGTTCATGGATACCAGCGTGGATTTGGGTCGCCATTTGGTTGTTTTGCAGTATCTGCGCCTTGTATATGGCTTGGCGGCGGGTGGATTCCGCCATCTCTCGTTAATACATCGCACATTAATGCTCCCATGACATCACAAATATTTACAGCCTAAATGGTCAACTTATGCGGCTAATTCTTGGATTTTTTTATATAGACTGCTAGCTTAAGTCTTCGGTATCCAAGGAGAATTATTATGAAAAAAGTCACACTCATCGCCAGTATGCTGATTGCTGGTCTCTGTTCAGGTATGGCCAATGCAGATGAAGCATTAGATAAAGCCATTAAAAGTGATTTTCGCCAAGCCAAAAACGCTAGCCGCGATATTTATCGTCACCCCGCAGAAACCCTTACATTTTTTGGTATAACCCCAACACAAACCGTGATTGAACTTTGGCCAGGTAATGGCTGGTACACTGAAATCCTTGCCCCTTATCTTGCGCCTAAGGGACAATATATTGCCGCCAGTTTCGAAACTACCCCCAGCACGGACACCCCTGGTAATCGCTATCGCGCCAATGCGGGCGTGAAATTCGATACTTGGATGACGGCCAATAAAGCCTTATTTGGTAATGCGAAAATGGTGGTTCTCGACCCTCCAGCCAAAATGAATTTAGGTGCCGATGGCAGTGCTGACTTGGTATTAACTTTCCGTAACTTACATAATTGGGCTTCAAGCGACCAGCTCGAAAACGTGTTTGCCGCTTCTTACAAAGTGCTTAAAGATGGCGGTGTATTTGGCGTCGTCGAACATAGAGCCAATAAAGGCATGAATATGAGCACGGGCTATATGGATCAAGACGAGATGATCGCGCTGGCCAAAAAGGTCGGTTTTACCTTAGCCGAAAGCTCCGAAATCAACGCCAATCCGAAAGACACTAAGGACTATGCCAAGGGAGTATGGACGTTGCCACCTTCCTTTGCTTTAGGTGATACAGATAAAGAAAAATACCAAGCAATTGGTGAGAGTGATCGCATGACGCTCAAATTTGTCAAAAAATCCCGCTAATCACCTGACATTAGAGGCAATATGTGGCAATCTTTCGCCCCCAAAAATCAAGTCGAGTTTGTGTTACCCCATATCAAGCTGAGTGGTCGATTATGGGGAGCGAAAGATAAGCCATTATTGCTCGCGTTGCATGGCTGGTTAGACAATGCCAACAGTTTTGAGCCTCTCGCTGAGTATTTGTCAGATTACCAAATTCTTGCCATAGATTGGCCCGGTCATGGTTTTTCGGCGCATCGGCCGGGACATTACCCATTATACTGGATTGACTATTTATACGATCTCGATGCGTTACTGGCGATTTTGCCACAAAAGCCACTGGCTATTATTGGGCATTCATTAGGGGGGATTATCGCCTCTGCGTATACGGCAGCATTTCCAGAAAAGGTTAATAAGCTGATTTTAATTGAGGCCTTAAGTCCCTTATATGAGTCAGCAACCCAAGCCAAATCGCGGCTGAGGAAAAGCTTTTACCAACATGAGAAATTTTTAGCGCAAAAACACAAACGGATGAGAGTCTACGATAGTCTGGAAACGGCAGTTAAGGCTAGAGTGCATTTAACCGGATTGGCCGAACCGTGGTGTCGACTATTACTTGACCGCAATATGCAAGCGACTTCTGATGGAGTTGTTTGGCGAAGTGATCCAAGACTAAGGCTCGACTCGCCAATGCGACTGACCTTTGAGCAAGTCGATGCTTTAATGCAAAATATTTCGGTGGTTACCTTACTCATCTGCGGCAAACAAGGTTTTAGCCAATTACATACGGCGCTACCTAAAGCAAGGAAATGGTTCAGCAATTTGTCTGAACATATGCTTGAGGGGGACCATCATGTGCATATGGATAATGCGCAAGCGGTTAGTCAGTTAATCCAACGTTTTGTCGAATAATGGCTTTTACTAACATAAAAAAGACACTAGGTTTTTTGTTTCTTTTATGTGATGATGATCAAAATTAAAACGCCCGTATGATTTATCCGGGTAAATCAATAACAATAAAATGTAAGTCGGTATTTTAACTCGGTATTTGTCGAGTATTGGCGGTAGTAAGGGTACCGTATCCGCAGTTGTGGGGATTTAGGAGAAAGTAGTGGATCAGCCTTGGATTAAACATTTACCAAAAGATGTGCCTGCTGAGATTAATGTGGATCAGTATTCATCGCTTATCGATATGTTCGAGACCGCGGTGGCTAAGTATGCGGATCAACCTGCATTTATCAACATGGGGGCCACGCTAACTTACCGTAAACTTGAAGAAAGTAGCCGTGCTTTTGCTGCTTATTTACAAAATGAATTGAAGCTACAAAAGGGCGACCGTGTCGCACTGATGATGCCCAATCTGTTGCAATATCCTATTGCGTTATTTGGGGTATTACGTGCTGGTATGGTGGTGGTTAACGTTAACCCACTTTATACCCCGCGAGAGCTCAAACATCAGTTGATTGACTCGGGCGCCAAAGCCATTGTTGTGGTGTCTAACTTCGCCCGCACCTTAGAAGAAGTGGTCGATCAAACGCCCGTGAAAAGTGTCATTATCACTAGTTTAGGCGATCAACTAAGTGCGCCAAAACGCACCTTAGTTAACTTTGTTGTTAAATATATTAAAAAACTGGTGCCTAAATACGATCTACCCCATGCCCTTTCGATGCGCGAAACCTTGTCAAGAGGTCGCAGAATGCAGTATGTCAAACCCGTAATTACTGGGGGTGACCTTGCCTTTTTGCAATATACTGGTGGTACGACTGGGGTTTCAAAGGGCGCCATGTTAACCCACAGTAATGTGGTGGCAAACGTGTTGCAGGCCAACGGTGCTTATTCTCCAGCGCTGCGAGACGGTACTGAATTTGTTGTAACTGCATTACCGCTTTACCATATTTTTGCCTTAACAGTGAATTGCTTACTGTTTTTACATAAGGGCAGTCAGAATCTGTTAATCACTAACCCTCGGGATATTCCAGGGTTTGTGGCTGAACTCAAGAAATATCCTTTTACCGCCCTGACAGGTGTTAACACCCTGTTTAATGCCTTAGTGAATAGTAGTGATTTTGCTGAGCTGGATTTTTCTCGCCTCAAATTATCCATTGGTGGCGGTATGGCCGTGCAAAAAGCCGTGGCCGATAAATGGCAGAGCATCACTAAAACCCGTTTACTTGAAGGTTATGGGTTAACTGAAGCCTCGCCCCTGTTAACGTGCTGTCCCTATAACTTAGACGGTTATAACGGTTCTATCGGTTTCCCTGCGCCATCTACACTCATTCAAGTGCGTGATGATGCGGGTAATGTGTTGCCCCAAGGCGAGACGGGTGAGCTATTTGGTAAAGGCCCACAGATCATGAAAGGCTATTGGCAGCGTCCAGAAGAGACAGCCAAAGTGATTGATAAAGACGGCTGGCTCGCCACGGGCGATATCGGTTATATGGATGAACAGGGTTTCTTCTATATTGTTGATCGTAAGAAAGACATGATTTTAGTTTCTGGCTTTAACGTCTTCCCCAATGAAGTGGAAGAGGTTGTTGCTTTACATCCTAAGGTGATAGAAGTCGCGGCAGTAGGGGTTCCTAATGATGCGAGTGGCGAGTTAGTGAAGGTGTTTGTGGTGGCGAAAGATAAATCTTTAACCGCTGAAGACATCATTAAGCATTGCCGAGTGCATTTAACGGGATATAAAGTGCCGAAGCTGGTAGAATTTAGGGACGAGTTACCTAAAACCAATGTGGGTAAGATCTTGCGACGAGAACTGAGAGACGAAGTCAAGCGCGCGTAAGATTGAAGCCGGCAATAAGCCGGCTTTTGTTTTTATGGATGTGATTATCCCACAGGAACTGGAGAAGAATTTGTCAGTGTTTCACTATGTGAGCGACGAAGCGAGCCTCAATGCCCTCGTCGCTCAATATCAACAGAGCGCAGTACTGGTATTAGATACCGAGTTTGTGCGTACACGTACGTATTACGCTAAGCTTGGCCTGATCCAAGCCTATGATGGTAACACCTTAGCTTTGATTGACCCTGTGGCTTTGCCCAATCTCGGTGCATTTTGGGCTTTGTTAGATAATCCAAACATTATCAAGCTAGTACATTCCTGCAGTGAGGATTTAGAAGTCTTCGCCCATTATGGCCAGCGCCAACCTACGCCCTTATTTGATAGCCAAATTGCGGCTTCACTATGCGGTATGGGCCATGGCTTAGGTTATGCCAAGTTAGTCGAAACCTGCTTAGGTGAAGTGATTGATAAAGGTGAGTCACGCACCGACTGGATACGTCGTCCCTTAACCGAGGCGCAACTTAGCTACGCCGCTAATGATGTGTTGTATCTTTATCAACTTTATCCGCAACTCGCCGACAAGCTAAAAGCGCAAGGCCGTTTAGATTGGCTTTATGAAGAAGGCGAGCGGATGACTGAAGGGCGTTTAGCTCCTCCCGATCTCGAGACTGCATACCTTAAAGTAAAAAACGCATTTCAATTAACAGAGCCTCAATTGGCTTACCTTAAAGTGCTGGCTAAATGGCGTTTAGAAAAAGCTTTAGCACGGGATTTAGCCTTAGGCTTTGTGATTAAAGATCATGGCTTGATTGCGCTAGCGAAAAAACAGCCTAAAAGCATAAGTGATTTGTTTAAATTGAACGATTTAACTGAGCAGGAAAAACGCATCCACGGTAAAGATATTTTACGGGTAATGCAGACTGCTGACTTAAACAATCCACCGGAGCTAGTTGATGTTTTAGCGCTTAAACCGGGTTATAAATCCGCCTTTAAGACCATTAAAACCTGTTTAACCGAACTTTGCGAACAACATGCTATTCCGATGGAAATGCTAGGCTCCAAACGTCATATTCATGAGTATTTACAATGGCGTTGGGATAAACAACAAGGGGAATTACCTACAGTATTAAGCGGTTGGCGCGGAGAGATCGCGGCCGAGTCATTGGTAAAACTTGAAGTTTAAGTTTTACTGGTTAGGCGCCAACATTTTGCTTTTAACATTTCGGTTTTGACCTAAGATTTGATGCCTAAATTTGCATTTAAGGTGTTAGGCCTTGATTTTACCCCAGCTAAAGCATGGGGGTAGGAGAAAGGCGCAGCAGAAAGCGTCATCCCCATTTGAGGATGACGCCAACGCTCGACTTATCTGTCTGGCAACGTCACGTTAAGTTCGAGTACCGACAAGTTATCGTCATTCTGATCTAATTGCACTGAAACTTGATCATCCGAAATCTGCACATACTTGCGGATCACAGCGATGATTTCTTGCTTCATCTGCGGGAAATAGTCAGGTGTGTCGCGTTGTCCACGCTGATGGGCCACAATAATTTGTAGTCGCTCTTTTGCCATTACCGCGGTGCTAGGCTTTTTCTTGCTTTTGAAATAGTCGAGTAAAGACATAATTAGCTACCAAATATCCGTTGTAAGAAACCTTTTTTCTCTTCCGTAATAAAGCGTACTGGGACATCTTCACCCAATAAACGCGCGACAGTGTCACTATAAGCGGCGCCTGCATCACTTTCTTGATCGATAATCACAGGTACTCCGGAGTTTGATGCCTTGAGTACGGATTGTGATTCAGGGATAACGCCAAGCAAATCAATGGCAAGGATTTCTTTTACATCGTCAACACTTAACATTTCGCCCGATTTTACCCGACTTGGAGAATAACGAGTCAACAGTAAGTACTCTTTTATCGGCTCTAAACTGAGTTCTGCGCGGCGTGACTTGCTTTGCAGCATTCCTAGAATACGGTCAGAGTCGCGAACCGAGCTTACTTCAGGGTTGGTCGTCACAATGGCGATATCGGCAAAATACAATGCCATCATCGCGCCTTGCTCAATACCTGCTGGGGAATCACAGATAATAAATTCAAATTCTTTGGCTAAATCGTCAAGCACTCGGCCCACGCCTTCTTTTGTTAGGGCGTCTTTATCACGAGTTTGCGAGGCTGGCAGTACAAACAGTTTTTCACAGCGTTTATCTTTGATAAGTGCCTGATTTAAATTCGCTTCACCGTTGATAACATTGACAAAGTCATAGACGACGCGGCGCTCGCAGCCCATGATTAGATCCAAGTTACGCAAGCCTATATCGAAATCGATAACAACAGTTTTATGCCCTTGTAGTGCAAGTCCAGTTGCAATCGCCGCACTGGATGTGGTTTTACCAACACCACCTTTACCTGAAGTGACAACAATAATTTGTGCCATGTTTCTCTCTATCCTTTTTTGTGCCATTTAGAGGGGCAATGATTCAACGATAAGCGACTCGCCATTTAAGCGAATGCAGCCGCCTTTATCTGAGCTATGTTGTTGTAGATTTTCAGCGAGCCAATATTGCCCTGCTATTGAAACTAATTCTGCCTCGAGGGAATGAGCAATGATTACCGCGCTGCTGTCGCCAGCTGCGCCCGCCATGGCCTTTCCTCGTAACGCACCATAAATATGAATGCTACCATCGGCGATGACTTCAGCGCCATTACCTACCGCACCAAATATGATTAAATCGCCATTTTTTGCATAGACCTGCTGACCTGAGCGGATATTTTGCTTCAAAATCTTAGTTTGACGCGGTGCTGGTGGGGGGGCGACGCTTTGTTTACCCGCTTTGACTATGGCAAGTCCGAGTGTTTTAGCTTGGTTGCTCAGGACGTTAGTTGCACCAGTAATTCCTACAATAACTAACTGGCGGGAAAGTAATAACTCTTTTAAGCCCTGTAAATTAAAATCGTTATCTTGAATGGCGCTGAGATTGACGACTAAAGGGGCACCCAGAAAAAATTGGGGAGCTTGTGCCAATTTGCTATCTAATTCAGCCATGACAGCATTTAAATCGCTGTTATTAATATGAAGCACTGAAAGAGTAAAAGAAGCGCCTTTTAACTCTAAGCTAGGTTTTGACATCCCGGCACTATTCTCCAGAAATCATCAGTCGGTTCGCTGATTTGCAATTAAATTACTAGGCGACCATGTTATAGTGTGCCCCATTGACTGGCAAGTTTGAACTATTGGATATTTATACTCTTATGCTATGTGCGGTTTATAAAAGTAGTCGAAAGGCTGACACTTACTTATTTGTAAACAAAAGGGACTGTTTCGACGACGTCCCGCAGGCGTTGTTAGATATGTTTGGTGTGCCTCAGTTAGTGATGGTATTCCCGATTGCTAAGCGTGAATCACTCGGTATCGCCGATATTCATAAGGTCAGAGCAGCACTCAAGGAAAAGGGGTTTTATTTACAAATTCCGCCACCGCAGGTTAATTTATTGGCCGAGCACAGAGAAAGCCTTGGGATTCAAGACTAGTCTGTAACTGTGCACAGGGTAACTGCCAAAGACAGTCTTTAAATCTGTTGCAGCATATACAAAGCTCCTCTTGCCCTTAATTCGTAAGGGCAAATCTCCTTCTTTAATGCTCTCCTCTTAAATTTAAGCAGCCGCAGACATTAGGGCGTGTTGACGTTTCGAGATTAGATTTTGTTCGTTCTGGCAAGCACGTGCTCGCGAAACGAGGAATGATGTGTAGTTATTCTACTCAAATGACGAGCGGCTCTTATGACAGAAAGTAAGAGCAAGGGCTTGCCAGACGAACCCTTCGGGCAGCATTTGGCTGACGTTTCTGCTGCGTTATCGTCCGTTTATGTAGAACAACTACACAGCACGGACTTTGCCTTGCATAAACGCCAGCCAAATTGCTGCAAAAACAACCCTGAAACGTCAACACGCCCTAGTAAGTGGCAACCATTGGGGTAAGGCATCTCGATAATAGTGATTTGCCCAATCATCAAAATATTCATGCCTTCGTCTCACATGTCTTATGGCGCTGAGTCATCAAGGTCTCTCGTCTATAACAATTACCGTGCCTTAATGCGCTGGCAAGCGGTGAATTATTTAGGTGAGTGCGATTATTTAGGCATCTTTGTGGTGCATGTATCGGAGAGAATTAAGCATCCCCACTAAATTGGTGTAAAATGGCCCGCATTGAGCGGATTTTTTATATGAAGATAAGCGTAAACATGGCATTTTGGCAGAATAAAGCGTTAACCGAGTTGACGTCGCAGGAGTGGGAGTCCCTCTGCGATGGTTGTGGTAAGTGTTGTTTAAACAAATTGATTGATGATGAAACTGAAGAGCTGTATTACACCAATGCGGCTTGTCTATTACTCGATCACCAAAGTGCCAGCTGCAAACATTACAGTGACCGTTTTAGCCATGTTCCCCAATGTACTGTGATTACTGCGCAAAATGTCCATGAACTCACCTGGCTACCCGATAGCTGCGCCTATCGCCGTTTGGCATCAGGCAGAGACTTACCAAGCTGGCATCCATTACTTACGGGCTCTAAAGAGGCCATGCACCTTGCGGGCATGTCGATTCAAGGCAAAGTGGTAGATGAGCGCAGGATAAAGGATATAGAAGATCATATCGTGCTGTGGCCGCTTAAAGATCTGGATTAATACCATTCAAGCAGCTTTTATCTGTAATATCAGATAGTAATGAATAAAAAGGAGCAACTAACCATTTCGGTTGATTGCTCCTTTTTTCTATCTCGAGTTTAAAACCAAAGCGTTATTTATCAAGGAATGGTGGCGTTATTGCTGGACCATTGCTCAGTCACGCAAAACAATTTTATCGATTAGATAAAGTCATTCAATAATCGTCACTTTTTCGATAATGATGGGTTCACGGGGCACGTCTTCATGGCCCGCTACTCGCGTGGTTTTTACGCCTTCAATTTGCAGCACAACCTCGAGTCCCGCTGTGACTTTACCAAATACCGCATAACCCCAGCCGTTATTGGTGGGTGCCGTATGGTCTAGAAACTCATTATTGGCAGTATTGATAAAAAACTGCGCGGTTGCCGAGTGTGGCGCATCGGTACGGGCCATGGCGATAGTACCAAATACATTCGATAGGCCTTTGTTGGCTTCGTTGACAATTGGTTCGTGGGTGGGCTTTTCTTTCATTTTGGCGGTAAAGCCACCGCCTTGGATCATAAAGCCTTTGATTACACGATGGAAAATCGTGTGATCATAAAAACCTTCTTTACAGTAACGAATAAAGTTTTTGGCGGTAACGGGGGCGCGCTCTACATCAAGTTCGAGGGTTATATCGCCAAAATTTGTTGTGAAAATAATCATATGCTGCGCTTCTGTTAGTGAGTTATTTGGTGTGAGATCCACTAAGCCAAGGATTAAATGATGGAGATGTTTCACCTTGTGTTTGTTGTTTCTCGGAGCTTTCGCTCACATCGGGTTGTGTTAACCTTGTCGCTTGCTTAGGTTGCGGCTTGGATTTAGCACTACGGTGCTTTTTCGCCTGAGTTGCTTCAAAGGTGCCGGGTTTTCCACTGAAATAGGGCAAGGCTTGAGCTTTTTTATTGGGTTTATGCGCTGATGTAGAAGCCGATTTAGGCACAAAATCGAGAATTGAAATAGGCACCGCTTTTTTAGGCTCAAACCCCTCGATGTGTTTGCGCTCGATAATATGGCCTAAACGGCGCTCTATAGCGCACAGGTTTCTAAAATCATCTTTAGAGACAAAGGATATGGCTTCACCTTGATTGCCCGCGCGGCCGGTGCGGCCAATACGATGGATATAATCATCGGCCTCATCGGGTAAATCGTAGTTAATCACCCGCTCGAGCGCATCGATATCGATACCGCGTGACGCAACACCGGTCGCGACTAAAAAGGAGACTTTACCCGCTTTAAAATCGATAAGTAGTTGCTCGCGCACCGCTTGGCTGCGACCACTGTGAAAAGCCTCCGCGGTAATGCCACGCTTTTCTAACTGGCTAACCAATTTGGCGGCGCCGTGTTTGGTTTGGATAAAAATTAATGCCTGTGCCCAGTTATTCTCTTTAATTAAATGGCTCAATAGTGCGGATTTTCGATCTTTATCAACGGTCGTTAACCACTGCTCAATTTGTGTTGAAGCGGCATTTTTACGACTGATTTCAATCTCAATGGCATCCGGAATAGCGGTTTTAGCCAGTGCTTTGACCTGTTTTGATAAGGTTGCCGAAAATAGCAGGTTTTGCCGCTGCTCAGGCAGCTTTTCAATAATGCTATTAATATCTTCGATAAAACCCATATCGAGCATGCGATCGGCTTCATCCAGCACTAATACGGAGACTTCATCAAAGCGAATGGCTCTTTGAGTATACATATCCAGCAAACGCCCAGGCGTTGCAACGAGCAGATCAACCCCTTCAATCAGACGTTTTTTTTGCGGCGCAGCATCAACGCCGCCGTACATGGCCATGGCCGTCAGCGGCAGGTACTTGGCATATTGATTGATGTTTGTTCAACTTGTAGCGCCAGTTCCCGAGTGGGGGTAAGAAT
>NZ_AKZL01000087.1:0-18418 GCF_000282755.1 Shewanella sp. POL2 | reverse complement strand
ATTTATCACCGCTGGCTGCCCAATGATGCGCCGCCAATGGAAACCGAGCGTATCGGTTTATAAACCTTTTACCCCTTAAAAACAAAGGCCGGATAACTCAGTTATCCGGCCTTTTGATTGCAGAGGCTTATGGCTTATTTAGCCAATACGCGCTGATGCAGCTCTTGCACTGAAGTCACGTTAGTGCGATCGTCCGCAGCGTGTGCCATGCAAGTGGCAAATGCCGCGTTCATCGTCGTGGTGTAGTTCACTTTGTAACGCAGTGCACCGCGACGTAATTGACGCGAGTCTTCAATCGCTTGACGGCCTTCGGTGGTGTTCACAATGTAGGTGTACTCACCGTTCTTGATGCGGTCAAGAATGTGTGGACGGCCTTCGTGTACCTTGTTCACTAAGCGTGGGTTGATACCCGCTTCACCTAGGATAACCGCTGTACCGTGGGTGGCATCGATTTGATAACCCAGCTCAATCAACTTAGCGGCTAAGTCGGCAACACGTTTCTTATCGCTGTTACGCACAGACAAGAGTGCACGACCAGACTTAGGCACTTCTGAAGTCGCACCTAACTGCGCCTTAGCATAGGCCTCGGCGAAGGTATCGCCCACGCCCATCACCTCACCCGTTGAGCGCATTTCTGGGCCTAACAGTGGGTCAACGCCAGGGAACTTGTTAAATGGCAGTACCACTTCTTTCACTGAGTAGAAAGGTGGGATGACTTCTTGAGTGAAGTTTTGTGCTTTTAAGCTTTGACCTGCCATCACACGGGCGGCAATCTTCGCTAACGGCACACCAGTGGCTTTCGACACAAATGGCACGGTACGCGCTGCACGTGGGTTAACTTCAATCATGTAGATTTCGTTATTCTTCACGGCAAACTGCACGTTCATCAGACCGACAACACCCAGCTCCATCGCCAACTTGCCGACTTGTACGCGCATGCGATCTTGGATTTCTTGGCTTAGGGTGTAAGGAGGCAGAGAACAACCTGAGTCACCTGAGTGAACACCCGCCTGCTCGATATGCTCCATAATCGCGCCGATAACCACAGTTTCACCGTCACAGACTGCGTCGATATCCACTTCGATAGCATCATCTAGGAAGTGGTCTAACAGTACTGGTGATGCGTTAGATACGCTTACCGCTTCGTTGAAGTAGCGCAGTAAATCCTGTTGGTCGTAAACGATTTCCATCGCGCGGCCGCCCAGTACATAGGATGGACGAACAACCAGTGGATAACCGATACGCTCAGCGGCAATTACAGCACCTTCAACCGTAGTGACGGTATCGTTTTCAGGCTGCTTCATTTCCAGGCGTTGAATCGCTTGCTGGAAACGCTCACGGTCTTCTGCACGGTCAATCGCATCTGGGCTAGTACCAATAATCGGCACACCCGCCGCCTCAAGGGCGCGAGCCAGTTTCAGCGGAGTTTGACCACCGTACTGCACGATAACGCCCTTTGGCTTCTCGATACGGACGATTTCTAACACATCTTCTAGGGTAACAGGCTCGAAGTACAGACGATCTGAGGTGTCGTAGTCAGTAGAAACGGTTTCAGGGTTACAGTTCACCATGATGGTTTCATAACCGTCTTCACGCAGGGCTAATGCCGCGTGCACACAGCAGTAATCGAATTCGATACCTTGACCGATACGGTTTGGACCACCACCTAACACCATGATTTTGTCACGGTCAGATGGGTTCGCTTCACACTCTTCCTCGTAGGTTGAGTACATGTAAGCGGTGTCAGTCGCAAATTCAGCCGCGCAGGTATCTACGCGCTTGTAAACTGGGTGGATGTCGAAACGGTCACGCAATTTACGGACTTCAGTCTCGTTTACGCCAAGGACCGCCGCCAGACGCGCATCGGCAAAACCTTTACGCTTAAGCTTACGCAGCAGTTCTTCGTTAAGACCGGCTAAACCGCCTTCGGCCACTTGGCCTTCCAGCTTAATCAGCTCTTCAATCTGGACTAAGAACCATGGGTCAATATTGGTTAAACGGAAGATTTCATCCAGGGTTAAACCCGCACGCATCGCATCGGCGATGTACCAAATACGGTCACAGCCAGGCTCTTTTAGCTCGAGGCGGATACGGGCTAACGCATCAGGCTTAGACATGTCAGTAATCGGGTCTAAACCGTGACGGCTTACTTCTAAACCGCGCAGGGCTTTTTGTAGTGACTCTTGGAAAGTACGGCCAATCGCCATCACTTCACCCACAGACTTCATCTGCGTGGTTAAGCGGTCGTTAGAACCAGCGAACTTTTCAAAGTTAAAGCGAGGTACTTTAGTCACAACATAGTCAATTGCAGGCTCGAACGACGCTGGCGTACGGCCGCCAGTAATGTCGTTCATCAGCTCATCGAGGGTGAACCCCACCGCTAACTTGGCCGCAATTTTTGCAATCGGGAAGCCAGTTGCTTTTGATGCCAATGCCGATGAACGCGATACCCGTGGGTTCATCTCGATGATCACCATACGGCCATCTTTCGGGTTGATACCAAACTGTACGTTCGAACCGCCCGTTTCAACCCCAATCTCACGCAGTACGGCCATAGAGGCATTACGCATGATTTGGTATTCTTTGTCAGTCAGAGTTTGCGCGGGTGCAACGGTAATAGAGTCGCCAGTATGCACACCCATTGGGTCGAAGTTTTCGATAGAGCACACGATGATACAGTTGTCGTTACGGTCACGAACCACTTCCATCTCGTATTCTTTCCAACCGATTAAGCTCTCGTCAATGAGCAGCTCTTTGGTTGGCGATAAATCTAAACCTTGAGAACAGATTTCTTCGAACTCTTCCTTGTTATAGGCGATACCACCGCCCGAGCCACCCATAGTGAATGATGGACGGATAATACAAGGGAAACCCACTTGCTCAAGAACGCCATAGGCTTCTTCCATGCTGTGGGCGATGCCCGCGCGTGGACACTCTAAACCAATGCTCTTCATGGCTTTGTCGAAGCGGCTACGGTCTTCGGCTTTATCAATCGCGTCGGCAGTCGCGCCGATCATTTCAACGTTAAATTCAGCCAGCACGCCTTTAGCCTCAAGCTCAAGCGCGCAGTTTAGAGCGGTTTGACCGCCCATGGTAGGCAGAATCGCATCAGGACGTTCTTTAGCGATAATGTTACGTACCACTTCCCATTGGATTGGCTCGATGTAAGTGGCATCGGCCATTTCAGGGTCGGTCATAATGGTGGCAGGGTTAGAGTTCACCAGAATGACGCGGTAACCTTCTTCACGCAGGGCTTTACAGGCTTGAGCGCCTGAATAGTCGAACTCACACGCCTGACCAATGACAATCGGGCCTGCACCTAGGATAAGAATACTCTTTATATCTGTACGTTTTGGCATTGCTTCTCTCTTCTCCTAGCTTGCGTATTACTTAGCGTTCTGACTTTTCGTTACAAGACGATAGTGTTCAATAAGCTCGATAAAGTGATCGAACAGTGGGGCCGCATCGTTCGGACCAGGGCTCGCTTCAGGGTGACCTTGGAAGCTGAACGCAGGTTTATCCGTCAGATGGATACCTTGCAGTGAACCATCGAACAGTGACTTGTGGGTCACTTTGATATTGGCAGGTAATGTGGCTTCATCGGCAGCAAAACCGTGGTTTTGGCTGGTGATCATCACGTTACCTTTTTCGATATTGCTCACTGGGTGGTTAGCACCATGGTGACCAAACTTCATCTTTAAGGTTTTCGCGCCTGATGCCAATGCCAGTAATTGGTGGCCTAAACAGATACCGAAAATCGGCGTATCGGTTTTCAGGATTTGTTGAATCGCTTCAATCGCGTAGTCGCATGGCTCTGGGTCACCGGGACCATTAGAGAGGAACACACCGTCTGGGTTCATCGCTAACACGTCAGCAGCGGGTGTTTTTGCAGGAACAACCGTCACATCACAGCCACGGTCAACCAACATACGCAGGATGTTTTGCTTAACGCCGTAGTCGTAGGCAACCACTTTGTATTTAAGCGCTTCTGCTGGAGTATCTTCAGGCAAACCACCCACTAAACGCCAGCTACCTTTACGCCATTGGTAGGCTTTGTCAGTAGTGACTTCTTTCGCTAAATCCATGCCCTTTAAACCTGGGAAGGCTTTAGCAGCTGCAAGCGCTTTGACTTCATCTAAGTCAGCACCCGCCATGATGCAACCCGCTTGGGCACCTTTTTCACGGAGGATTCGAGTTAATTTACGAGTATCGATATCTGCGATGCCAACAACATTGTTTGCTTTGAGATAATCGCTAAGGGTTTGTTGATTACGGAAACTACTTGCTATGAGCGGAAGATCGCGAATGATTAAACCACAAGCATGAACCCCATTGGATTCGACATCTTCATTATTGGTACCAGTATTACCAATGTGGGGGTAGGTTAAAGTTACTATCTGGCGTGAATAAGAGGGATCAGTTAAAATTTCTTGGTATCCCGTCATCGAAGTGTTAAAAACAACTTCACCAACTGAGAGACCATCGGCACCTATTGCTGTGCCAGTGAATACGGTTCCATCTTCGAGTACGAGTAAGGCAGACTTTGTCAACGCGACCTCCATAAAGAGCCAAGCCACTGAAATATAATGTTTTTATGTTATGTTAAGATACCAATTTCCGCTGATTTACGAAATTTTGACAAATTCCAGCGAGTTTACAGGATAAACTCAAACTCGTCTATACATTGGTATCTGAGTGCAAAAAAAAAACGCCAAATGGCGTTTTTTAATTTTAATGTAAACCTAATACCTGCTGCATATCATACAGACCCGGTTTCTGCTCCACCAACCAATGAGCGGCACGCATAGCGCCGTTGGCAAAGGTCATACGGCTTGAGGCTTTATGGGTGATCTCTAAACGCTCACCAATATCGGCAAACATGGCGGTATGCTCACCGACTAAATCACCCGCGCGCACAGTCGCAAAACCGATGGTTTCACGGTCACGCTCGCCAGTGATCCCTTCGCGGCCATAGACGGCGCATTTTTCAAGATCACGACCTAAGGTCTTGGCAATCACTTCACCCATTTTTAGTGCCGTGCCAGATGGCGCATCTTTCTTATATCTGTGGTGACCTTCGATAATCTCGATATCAGTGTAATCGCCCATGACCTCAGCGGCCAACTCAAGCAATTTCCACATCAGATTGACACCCACAGACATATTCGGCGCCATCACCACCGGCGTTTGCTCGGCAAAGGCATTGATTTGTTCTTTTTGAGCATGATTGAAACCGGTTGTGCCGATCACCATGGCTTTCTTATGGCGTACGCACCAATCTAAATGGACAATACTGGCCTCTGGCGCAGTAAAATCAATCAGCACATCAAAGTCATCGGTCGCATAGTCAAGCGAATCCATGATAATGACATTTAACTTACCCACACCGACAAGCTCGCCCGCATCCACGCCAATTAAGCTTGAACCTGAACGCTCAATCGCCGCGCCTAAGCGAATGTGCTCTTGATGATAAGCCGATTCAATAAGAGTCCGTCCCATGCGTCCACCCGCACCGACAATTGCAACTCTCACTTGTCCACTCATTTCAATCTCCTCAATCTTTTTTGTCTTCCATACAAAAACGCCTAAGACTGGCTTAGGCGTTTCAATCACATTAGACGATGTCTAATAACTCGACTTCAAACACTAAGGTTGAGTATGGAGGAATAGAAGCACCCGCACCACGCTCACCGTAAGCTAAGTGATGTGGAACGAATAATTTTAACTTGGTGCCTACTGGCATCAGTTGCAGTGCCTCAGTCCAGCCAGCGATAACGCCAGATACTGGGAATTCAGCTGGTTGACCACGAACAACAGAGCTGTCGAACACATCACCATTGATGAAAGAACCATGGTAGTGAGTACGAACAGTATCTTCGTAGGTTGGTTTTGCACCACTACCTTGAACTAATACTTCGTATTGCAGACCAGAGTCAGTCACGATCACGCCTGCACGTTTAGCGTTTTCCACTAAAAACGCTTCACCTTCAGCAGAAGCCGCAGCAGCTGCTTGCTCTTGAGCCGCTTGAATGCGACGGCTGATCTCAGTGAATGCAACTTGCATATCTTGCATAGATACAGCGCTTTCAACGCCAGCAAACGCATCGGCTAAGCCTGCTTGAACAGCAGCAATATCCACACCTTCAAAAGAATTGGCAGCCAGTTGCTCGCCCATTTGACGACCAACACCATAGCTTGCTTGCTGTTCAACAGTACTGAATTTATCAGACATAATTAACGACTCTCAATGTTCAATGGAATTTTGCGCGCCAGTTTACCATAGTTCCACGCCCTATGCTGATAAACTGACTGCTTATTTAACTTTGGCGGCGATTTTACGTAACCGATGCGTATTTATCCAGCAATAGCGCCTAATTGCGGCAAGATAAGGCCTGCATCTAAACGATCGCCACGCTCTGAATGACTATTTAGGCAACACGCATTGATTTTTGATACTCGCCTTTGCGCTCTGATACAAAGGCTGCATTTGCCCCTGTAATTGCTCGAGTTGGGCAATGCGATTGCTGTTGGATGGATGCGTTGATAACAGCTCTGGCCCTTGGCTACCTCCCGCTTTCGACATATTGTGCCACAGCACCACGCTCTGGGCAGGGTCGAACCCTGCCCGTGCCATCAGCTCCAGCCCCATCACATCCGCCTCACTCTCCTGAGCGCGGCCAAAGGGTAAAATCACCCCGACCTGCGCACCAAGCCCCAAAGCCGACATATATAAGTCACGGTTTGAAACGCCGCTCGCGCCAAGGGCGGCATCGGCGATTTGCATCCCCATCCCCGTCATCTGCGCCCGAGAGACCTGCTCATTACCGTGCTGGGCTAATACGTGGGCCACTTCATGGCCTAAGACTGTCGCCAGTTGATCCGGCGTGCTCGCGACTTTTAATAATCCGGTATACACGCCAATGTGTCCGCCAGGCAATGCAAAGGCGTTCACTTGCTCGGAGTTGAATAGCACGACATCCCACTTCTGGCTTTGATCGGGTAGCACAGCGGTGACGCGATTCGCCACACAATTTACATACTGGGTGAGCTTTTTATCGCTGCTGATCTTTTGCTGCTTTTTCATTTCTTCAAAAGAAGCATCCCCCATTTGCTGCATTTGCGATGCCGAATACAGCAAGGTTTGGCCACGCCCCGTGGGCGATTTAGTGGTCGCGCAGCCCGATAATCCTAACGTGAGTCCAACCGCCACTAAGGCGAGTGTTATTGATTTCATAGGGAACTCCTTAATCCGAACGAGGCTGAAGCTAGCAGACTCAACTAATCATGATTAAGATTTTACTGAGATAGCAAGCAGAAGCCAAACGAGATTCAGAATCTTGTCTGGTAGCACGAGTGAGCCTAGCGCCAGTTAAGGTGCAATATAGTCTTCCCTTAACATGGCATAGAGATACTCATCGCCCCATGCACCCTTAAAGAAGATATTTTTGACATAATGGGCTTCGCGCCGAAAGCCGAGTTTTTCGAGTAATCTACAGCAGGCAAGATTGTCTACATCGGTTATCGCAATAACACGATGCTTATCTAATTCCACAAAGAGATAACCCAGCAATGCGCTGACGGCCTCAAACGCAACCTGCTGGCCTTGATACTCAGGCGCAATCGTAAAGCCGATTTCCATTTGCTGCTCATCGATAAAATGCAGCGCCACATCGCCCACTAAGGTGGCAGGCGTCGCAAACGATGCCTCAGTGACAATCGCCAATTGAAACCAAGTGTCCGCCGCGCCAAATTGTGCGTAATCCATATTCTCGAATAACGCGACAGCATCGCTATAAGAGTAATCCGTCCAGCTTTGATATTTGGCGACCTTAGGCTCGGCTCGATAGGCGGTAAAAGCTTCAAGATCCGCTCGCTGAAATGCTCGAAGCGTAAAACGTTGGGTGGTTAAACCGTGATTTACCATATGGTGAAGTGCGTTACCTATCGCCAATGTCGACGCCATGCCAGCTCCTTTCATGTGAATAAACCGCTAATGTCAGTAAGTCCCTAAACTCGCTATATAGTTCACCCAGCGGAAACCGGTAAACAGTACCAATAAGTGCTAGCAGTTTATGGATAGCAGCGCGGGCTTATCTCAACGCTTGCCTTTAAAGGCTTTGACGCTGTGCTTATTAATACTGCGACGATTCGCCTGTTTATCCCGAGGTGGACGCTTAGGTACAACCTTATTCTCGGCCGCATCTTCTCTAGCTCTTTCGCTCGGCTTATCGGTCACCGGAAAGTCTGCCAATGATGCTAACGGTAACTCACGCGCCGTCAAGTTGCGGATCGCGGTTAAGCTTGGCACTTCACCATGGCACACCAAAGAGATAGCGAGCCCTTTGGCGCCCGCCCTTGCGGTGCGGCCAATACGGTGCACATATACAGGCGCACTGGTGGGTAAATCTAAATTGATCACCACTGGTAAGGCATCAACATGAATACCTCGGGCCATCAAATCTGTCGCCACCACCACTTGAATACGATTGGCTTTAAAGTCGGCCAAGGTTTGGCTGCGCACGGTTTGATCTTTTTCACCGTGCAGCGCAGCAGCATTTATCCCCGCCTTAACGAGTCGTTTCGCTATCGCATCAGCATCATCGCGGGCACTGATAAACACTAGCACTTGCGGCCATTGATATTGTTTGAGTAACGCAATCAATGCCTGCGCCTTACTGCCCTTATTGACTAAATACAGTTGCTCTTCGATTTCGGCGGCGACAGCATTGCGTGTACTGGCTTCAACCCGCAGGGGATTATTGCTCAGCAATTTACCCACCAAGGAATCCAACGCCTCTGGCAAGGTGGCTGAAAACAGTAAGGTTTGCTTACGCTTAGGCATCATGGTCATCAGCTTTTGCACATCGGGCCAAAATCCCATTTCCAGTAAGCGGTCGGCTTCGTCTAGCACTAGATATTTTATCGAATCGAGACGGATATAGGACTGCGTGCATAAATCCAATAAGCGCCCAGGGGTTGCCACCACAAACTGCGGTTTAGCGGCAAGTTCGGCTAATTGCTCTTCCTGCGCGATACCGCCACAGAGGAGCTGAATATTCAAAGAAGACGATAACTTACTCGCCAGCGCGTGCAACGCTATCGTTACCTGCTGCGCTAACTCACGCGTTGGCACCAACACTAATGCCAGTGGATTAGCCGCAGGCACGGATTTAGCCATCGTTTGCTCAGCAATTTGTTGCCAGAGGATTTGCAGCAAAGGTAAACCGAAAGCCAAGGTCTTACCGCTACCGGTTTGCGACAGCGCTAACACATCCCGCCCCGCCAGAATCGCCGGAATCGCTAATTGCTGCACCCGTGTCGGATGCTTGAGCCCGGCTGGCAATACCGAACATAACGCCACATTGACGCCAAGCTCGGCAAAGGTTAACGGCTCAGGGGAAGACTCTGTGGAAGGAGAAGGTTTAGGAATGGTCATCACAACACCGATAAAAACATGGGAGCGAAAGTTTACGCAGAGTTGGCTGCTAATACCAATGTTGTTTCGGCTTGGACTAAAGCCTTGGGATAGTTGTTTCGTCATATCCAGTGACGTATCGGATTACCAACTATCGACAAGCAATGATTGAGTTAAAGGTTTTTAAATCAAAGTCGTGGGTCTTCAACCCACACCCGACCAAGAGGGGATCAACAGCAATCCCCTCTTGGATCTCCCTTGCCGCCCTAGCGAAGTTACATGCATTAGAGACTGGCTTCGTGCTTATTCGAAAATCGCTAACGCTTCCGATGGTACATCCTGTACCCCGAAAGCTAACTCGGCATCCATGCCTCGCTCACGCGATTTCCTTCAACGCCCTTCAGCAACTTCGCAGGGGAAGGTGAACTCCTGAAATTACTGTGTCAGCTGTTAATCTTGAAAGAGTTCCGCCTGTCCTTTCTTTTGTGTTTCTTTTGTTCTGCCACTAGAGAATGAACTACTTTTTGTGCCTGTTCTGAAATTGTTTTATTGATGCTATCTCAGAAGTAAATCTTCTTGCACATGATTAATGTTTGACGGAGATCCTAATACTTTAAACACGGCCTCAACGAATTCAAATGAAGATTTACAAGCCCATTCGGCATACTCGCTTTGTTCCCACGTATGTGCTTTGTGATTGTGATTTTTACCGAAAATAAGCTGGTTCAGTTCAATCCAATAATTACCCTTGTGAGAGCTACCTTTGCGCATTAGCTCCTTAGATCCAGAGTCCAGCCAAGAAGCCTTATAGTGAGTAATGTTGTTCCTCAAAGTAATCAGGGCCTTTACATTTTGGCTTTCAGGACAACCTCTACTTATTGGTTCAAAACCCGCAGCAACTAAAAATATGTCATATTTCTCAAGTATATTGGCTCTATCTATTGCATCGATTTCTGACAACGTTTTGATTAATTTCTTACTTTTGTCCGTGACATTAGCTAACCAAGCATTTGAGTCCCTTTCCGATTCAGCAAACAACTCATTTATTGTTGCCTCCAAAAATGCGACAGCAGAAAGTATTGAAGCTCCCACATGGGAGGCTATTTCGCTCCTATTCAGTTGATTTTCATTATTTTCTATACGGGCAGCAAGTCTGGAAAAATGAGCGGCTGATTTTGCGTGATGTATAGATAAATATGTACTCATTAAAATTTGTATTTGCATTTAAGAATCAACCTATAAAATCCTATACAAGTCGGTGGTTAGTAAAAAATCTTCGCGTTTCTTATTACTAGTGTTTATCGCATACATAACACCGCGCTCTACGGAAATTTACGAGCACCAACTATTTGCTATGCTCTGAGATCAAACCAAATTTGTTCGCCATCATCACTCTGTAGTTTAAAATCGGTATTTTTAAGAATTAGATCTGAAAAGCCATCATGACTATTGAATATATAGTAATCAGTCTCAGTTGTAGAACATTCACCAAACAAAAATCTATATTCGCGTTGATATGCATAATCCAGAGCTTTAACCAAATTTCCCCACTTTGATCTGTCTCCAGTGTATTCAACCTCACCACAAAATAGTGGTTTATTACTTAAGCCTTGTAACTTGGAAACCAGTGGCTTTAGATTTTGAGCAGGTAAGAACGCGTAATGAGTCCCAAATTGAGCTTTCATTTTAGCCACATCATCTTTCAGCTTTTCTAGAGCTTCCAGATCCTTAGGTAAACGCAGTGAAAACCAGCAATGCATCCAAGCATCTTTTTCTTTTCGATTATGTACTGTTATCCCTAAAGCATCGCTAATATCAATATCACCAAATTTGGCTATGATTGGCGAGTCGCCTCGATCTTTTCTATAAGAGTATGCGCAGCTCTCAAACTTGTCTGAAACACCTTCTTGCTCATCAAGCCGATAAACTTCTGGAGGTGTACAGTGGAAACAACCATCTCGTAAACTATCAAGGAAATCTTCGTTCCTGAAGAATTTTACTAGACCTAAAAACTGATTTGATTCCATGTTTTCAACCTTGATTTAGTGCATAACTTTAGTCAAGAGGCGGGCTTTAGAACGTCCCAGTGAACGAAGCGAACAGTTGAGCCACTTGTTGAACGAAGTCGCTTTTTGCCAGGAACAAGATAAAGCCATCTTTTTCCCTACATTCAAAATACTTGCTAGACGCAACCTGCTTCGGCCGCACACCTAGAAATATCATCATGGACATTCACGAACAACAACGCTTTGATTTACCTGATGAACAACATCTTACCCACTTAACCTTGCATGGCAAGAGGTCTGCAACCATTGATGTCTATAGCCAAGCGATACGCCGAATTGCGACTTATTTTGATTGCCGCCCAGCCCACTTGACTACATATGATTTGAAGCGCTATTTTGCCGATTTGATTGCCTCCCATTCATGGAGCACCGTTACAGGAAAGATCGGCTAGACAGAACATTTATCAGGTATACGCAGGACTTAAAAAGATTAAGCACTGCCATGGAAGTGACCGTTGACGGCATGGATGCCGTCGTCGAGCCCTCAGGGAAGAGTTTATGGCGAGTCACTGAAATGACAGTGCTTAATTGATTGCTGCGGACAGAGTTTGAAATTTGAGCATGCAATCAAGCATAAAAAAGCCCCGCTAGTGCTAAACACTGCGAGGCTTTATTTATCTCGTGCGCTGCTAACATAACCGCTGCGCCACCCAACCTAATTAGCTATTTAGGTCTTGGAAAAACTTCTTCACGCCATCGAAAAAGCCTTCAGCCTTTGGGCTGTGCTTCTTTGATTCGCCGGTTAAGGTCGCTTCAAACTCACGCAGTAATTCTTTCTGACGCTCGTTTAGGTTGACTGGCGTTTCCATCACGACTTTGCAGAGCAAATCGCCAACGGCATGGCTGCGAACCGATTTAACCCCTTTACCACGCAGACGGAACATACGGCCCGTTTGCGTTTCGGCAGGGATCTTCAGGCTGACTTTACCGTCCAGTGTTGGCACTTCAATCTCGCCGCCGAGCGCCGCTTTACTGAATGAAATCGGCACTTCGCAGTAGAGGTTGTTGCCATCGCGAACAAAGATGGCATGTTCACGCACACTGACCTGAACATATAAATCGCCCGCTGGCGCGCCAAACTCGCCCGCTTCACCTTCACCCGCTAAACGAATACGGTCGCCAGTGTCGACACCTGCTGGGATCTTAACTGACAATGTCTTCGTTTTTTCGACACGGCCATCGCCATGGCACTTAGTACAAGGATCTTTAATGATCTTGCCGCGTCCATGACAGGTTGGACATGGCTGTTGTACGGTGAAGAAACCTTGGCGCATTTGCACTTGGCCTTGACCATGACAGGTTGTACAAGTGGTCGCCGAAGTGCCTTTTTTCGCACCGCTGCCGTCACACACATCACAGCTAGCTAAGGTTGGAATACGCAGTTCTTTGGTGAGGCCTTTTACGGCTTCTTCCAGTGATAACTCTAGGTTGTAACGTAAATCTGAGCCGCGGGCCGCTTGGCGTTGACCGCCACGACGTCCACCGCCGAAAATATCGCCAAAGACATCACCGAAAATATCGCCGAAATCTCCCGCGCCGCCGTAGCCACCACCGCCGCCGCGATTCGGATCCACACCCGCATGACCAAATTGGTCATAGGCCGCTTTTTTGTTGGCATCGGTAAGGATTTCGTAGGCTTCTTTAACTTCTTTAAAGCTCGCCTCAGCAGCTTTGTCGCCAGGGTTGCGATCGGGGTGAAACTTCATCGCCAAACGCTTGTAGGCTTTTTTAATTTCACGTTCGCTGGCGTCACGACCAACGCCTAATACTTCGTAATAATCTCGCTTTGACATAATCTCATGCTTCTCAGCTTAAGTTGAACGAACGGGCGTTAGGGTTTCCCCGTAACGCCCGCCTAGAAATTAACTATTTGAAATCAATCAATTTGATTGAGAGCAAATGTTATTTCTTGTCGTCTTTCACTTCTTCAAATTCAGCATCGACAACGTCATCGGCAGTCGCGTTAGACTGTTTAGCAGCACCTTCTTGTGCGCCGCCTTGAGTTTGAGCTTTAGCCTGAGCAATTTCCATCAGCTTAGCAGACGCTTCAATCAGCTCTTGAGTCGCTTTTTCAATGGCTTCTTTGTCGTTGCCTTTTGCTGCAACTTCAACTGCGCTCATTGCCGCTTCAATCTTAGCTTTGTCGTCTGCTGGCAGTGCATCGCCCGCTTCTTCAACTTGTTTCTTAGTTGCGTGAACTAAGCCATCTGCTTGGTTGCGAGATTGCACTAACTCTTCAAACTTCTTGTCTTCTTCAGCGTGGGCTTCAGCGTCACGTACCATTTGCGCCACTTCTTCTTCGCTTAAGCCAGAAGAAGCTTTGATGGTGATGTTTTGTTTCTTACCGGTTTTCTTATCGGTTGCAGAAACATGCAGAATACCGTCAGCGTCGATATCGAACATCACTTCGATTTGTGGCATGCCACGTGGTGCTGGCTCAATACCGTCAAGGTTGAACTGACCTAATGACTTGTTCGCGCTTGCTTGCTTACGTTCACCTTGCAGTACGTGAATGGTTACTGCACTTTGGTTGTCATCGGCTGTTGAGAACACTTGCTGTGCCTTAGTCGGAATAGTAGTGTTTTTCTCAATCAGCTTGGTCATTACGCTGCCCATGGTTTCGATACCCAGAGACAGTGGTGTTACGTCTAACAGCAGAACGTCTTTCACGTCGCCTGACAGTACGCCCGCTTGAATCGCAGCACCTACGGCTACGGCTTCGTCTGGGTTTACGTCTTTACGAGGTTCTTTACCGAAGAAGTTAGAAACCGCTTCTTGAACCTTAGGCATACGGGTTTGACCGCCCACTAAAATCACTTCGTTAATGTCTGATACTGATAAGTCAGCGTCAGCCAGTGCCACTTTTAATGGCTCTAAGGTACGAATGATTAAGTCTTCAACCAGTGACTCTAACTTAGCACGGGTGATTTTCACCACTAAGTGCTTAGGACCTGTTGCATCGGCAGTGATGTATGGCAGGTTCACTTCAGTTTGGTTGGTGCTTGAAAGCTCAATCTTCGCCTTTTCAGCCGCTTCTTTCAGACGTTGCATTGCTAATGGATCTTTACGTAGATCTAAGCCTTGCTCTTTCTTGAATTCGTCAGCTAAGTAGTTGATTAAACGGTTGTCAAAGTCTTCACCACCTAAGTGAGTGTCACCGTTAGTCGCTAATACTTCGAAGGTTTGGTCGCCGTCGTTGCTGTCGATTTCGATGATCGAGATATCGAATGTACCACCACCTAAGTCGTACACTGCAACGATGTTGTCGCCTTGCTTCTTGTCGATACCGTAGGCCAGAGCTGCAGCCGTTGGTTCGTTGATAATACGTTTAACTTCAAGACCTGCGATGCGGCCAGCATCTTTAGTGGCTTGACGTTGTGAATCGTTAAAGTATGCAGGAACGGTAATTACCGCTTCTGTCACTTCTTCACCTAAGAAGTCTTCTGCTGTTTTCTTCATCTTTTTCAAGATTTCAGCAGAAACTTGTGGTGGAGCCATTTTGTTGCCACGTGATTCAACCCAAGCATCACCGTTGTCGGCTTGGATAATTTTGAATGGCATGATGTTCACGTCACGTTGAACTTCGTCATCTTTGAAGCGACGACCGATCAAACGCTTGATCGCGAAGAATGTGTTATTTGGGTTAGTTACAGCTTGGCGTTTTGCTGGCTGACCCACGATGGTCTCATCATCGGTGTAAGCGATGATAGACGGAGTTGTGCGATCGCCTTCAGCATTCTCTAATACGCGTGCTTTGCCACCATCGAGGACAGCTACACAAGAGTTTGTTGTGCCTAAGTCGATACCAATAATTTTACCCATGAGGTCCTCCGAAAAATTTCTGTCAAACTAAATTAATAAGTTGGTTTTGATATGGGGCCGGACGCATTTTTTTCAAGTCCACTGTTGGCCACCTTCTCAGCCTTAACACCTATATTGGGACAGGGAATTTAATTACAAGGGCCATACAAAAAATTTTCTGATTTATCTTTTCGAAAAACTCAGCTGTATAAAATATTCAAAATGGTAAAATCCGCTTGCATATCAACAATAGCTGTTATTCAATCTGCGCACATTGAGTGGCGGTTTAAGTACATAAGGTAAGAGTGTGAAGTCTTCAAATTTGGCGTATGTGTACGGCATGGCTGCGGTATTCCTCTGGTCGACGGTGGCAACCGCCTTTAAGATTGCCCTCGGATTTTATAGCCCGTTGCAACTGGTGTTTGTGGCGGTACTCACCTCTATCGTCGCCCTTGGCGCCATTCTCGCTTGGCAAAAAAAGCTACCGCTACTTAAAGCGCAGCTGTTACGTCGCCCGACTTTTTATCTGATCACTGGGCTGATTAATCCCTTTCTTTATTATGTGGTGCTGTTTAAAGCCTATTCACTGTTACCCGCCCAGCAGGCGCTCTCACTTAATTATACCTGGGCGGTATTGCTACCGCTGTTAGCTGCGCCACTGCTAAAACAACATTTGCGTAAGAGCGATATGATTGCGGCACTGATTGCCTACTCTGGGGTATTTATTATTGCCACTGGCGGCGATATTAGCGGTTTTCGCTTCGATAGCCCCCTTGGCATTGGGCTGGCGCTGACTAGCACCCTGCTCTGGTGCCTATATTGGATTGTGAACACCAAAGATCAAGGCGACCCCGTCGTCAGCCTACTGTTGAGCTTTTTAATCGGTTTACCCTTTATTACCATCACGCTGTTACTTACCGATGCGATCCCTAGCTTTAGCATTAAAGCCGTGATGGCGGGGATGTATGTCGGCTTATTTGAAATGGGGATTACCTTTGTACTCTGGTTAATGGCGCTTAAAACTGCGACTCGTACCGCCAATATCAGCACCTTAGTGTTTTTATCGCCGGTGATGTCGATTGGTTTTATTGCTTGGATTTTGCAAGAAACCATCGCCACCGCAACCTACATTGGCCTAGGCTTTATTTTAAGCGGCATGATGTTGCAGCAGTTATTCCCGCGCTATCTGGAGCGCAAAACCAAACTCAATACCAAACTTGCGGACTAAGCAACGGATAAGGTGCCTTACTCGGGTATAGATAATTTATGCCCGAGCTAACATTTTAAACGCCAATAAAGAGCTACTATGGCGGACTTTTATTGCCCCAGAAATTGACGCAAGGAGTAAAGCATGACACCTGCCGTACAAATGGCAAAGAAAGCCAAAATCCCCTTTGAAATCTTAGAATACAGCCACGACCCACACTGCGCCGCCTACGGCGAAGAAGCCGCCAATGTATTAGGCCTCGCTCCCGCGCAGGTATTTAAAACCTTACTGGTCGCGACCGATAAAGCGCATCCGCCGCTTGCGGTTGCGCTCGTTCCGGTTGATCATCAACTCAATTTAAAAGCCGTAGCCAAATGTTTAGGCCAGAAAAAACTGCAAATGGCCGATGCGGATTTAGCGCAAAAGTCTTCCGGCTATTTGGTTGGAGGGATCAGCCCGTTAGCGCAAAAGAAGCAACTGCCAACGCTGATTGATGAAACTGCGAAGCAATTTGACAACATCTATGTCAGTGCTGGTCGCCGTGGGCTTGAGATATGTCTCGCTGCAAATGACTTAGCGAAGTTGTGCCGCGGATCATTTGCCGATATTAAAACCCTATAACTTAAACTCGGTCTAGAAAATTCTTTTACACGCTATCCATAAAATCATTGAAAAGCCCCCCTTAACCGTCTATAAATTAAACAATCGGTTAAGTGACTAAGGATAGTCATATGGAAAAATCAACCCATTGGAATCAAGAAGATGGCATAACCCCTATCGGTTGGGTTGCCATGCTGGTGTGTATCGCCCTTTTTATCTACGAGCATTTTTGGGGGAATGGTTTTACCACCATGGTGGTGATGCTCTATTGCAGTTTTTTACTTCCGTCGGTATTACTGACTCGCAAAGTGCAAGAGAAGTATTTTCTCTATACCTTGGAATATATCCGGCCCTTTCGAAAATTCACCACAGTGATGTCAATCGCTTTTGTATGTTTATGGCTGATTGCCACCTATACCCCACTTATCCACTAAGATAAAGATTTACCACTAAAAAGCCGCTTTTCAGCGGCTTTTTAGTGTACCAATCAGGCTATGAACGACTCGTATAATCGCCCCACGCTAACCACTTATAGGTGGTTAGCGCCTCAAGCCCCATTGGACCACGGGCATGGAGCTTTTGCGTACTCACTGCCACCTCGGCACCTAGGCCAAATTGGCCGCCATCGGTAAAGCGGGTACTGGCATTTACATACACAGCGGCCGAATTAACCTCATTCATAAAATACGTTGCAGCATGGATATCATCGGTCAGAATCGCCTCAGAGTGCCCACTGGAATAGGTACGGATATGGGCAATTGCTGCATGAATATCACTCACCACTTTAATGCCTAAGGTCAAAGATAACCATTCGGTCGCAAAGCTTTGCTCCGTTGCCGGGGAAATATCAAACCCCAACCCATCGAGCAGTGTATAGCTTTGTTCGCACACCGAAAAACGCACACCTAAACGATGTAAGTATTCGGCAATTTGTGGCACAAAGCGCTCGGCAACAGCGTTATCCACCAGCAAGGTATCCAGAGCGTTGCATACCGTTGGGCGCTGCACTTTTGCGTTGGCAATCACCTCAAGAGCCCGCTCAAGATCGGCATGTTTATCGACATACAGATGGCAGATCCCAATGCCACCTAAAATCACCGGAATTGTCGCTTGCTCGGCGCAAAGACGCTGTAAGGCTTGTCCGCCACGGGGGACTATCATATCGACATATTGGTCGAGCTTAAGTAACCCTGTGACTAAGACTCTATCGGGAGAATCAATCAATTGCACCGCATCGACAGGCAGCCCTTGGCTTGCAATCGCGCCACGGATCACTTCACTAATCAGTTTGTTGGATTCGAGGGTTCTCTTTTCCGCCACGTAAAATCA
>NZ_AKZL01000086.1:0-18769 GCF_000282755.1 Shewanella sp. POL2 | reverse complement strand
CCTAGAACAAGTGCGTCAGGATAATGCCGAACTTGATGCTGCACTCTTAGCCGCTAAAGCAGAAGTGAATGCGAGTGCGACGACTGCACAACAAAAACGCCGCGAGGCCAAACGTTTAGATGCACTTTATGCGACCCATGGCGTTTCGCAGCAGTTGCGTGATCAAGCCGATAGTGATGCGGACGCCGCCGAGGCGAATGTGTTAGCCGCTAATGCTCGCCTCGATAAACTCAAAGTGAGCCGTGGTCTCTATGGCGAAGATAACCTTAGAGTTCGCCAAGCGATGAATGCGTTAGAGCAAGCTGAGCTGAATCTGTCTTACACCCAAATCCGTGCCGACCAAGATGGAGTGGTGACCAACCTGCAACTTGAAGTGGGCAGTTTTGCCGCTGTGGGCCAACCACTACTCGCCTTAGTCTCTGATAAATTGGATATTATTGCCGATTTTCGCGAAAAAACCTTACGGGGTGTGAATGCCGCTTATCCCGCATTAATTGCCTTTGACGGTGAGCCTGGTCGTTTGTATCACGCCCAAGTGAGCAGTGTCGATGCAGGGGTGAGTGCGGGGCAGTTTGATGCCAATGGTCGTTTAGCCGCGCCGCAGGAGTCAGACCGTTGGGTGCGTGATGCGCAGCGCTTAAGACTACATTTAGTGTTAGACGACAATGCGATGAATAACCTACCCGCAGGCGCGCGCGCCACAGTGCAATTGCTGCCCGACAATACGCTGTTTAGCCTGCTAGCCAAGGTGCAGATTAAGGTCATTAGCCTGCTCCATTACATCTATTAATATCAAGGCAATTTGCATGTTGTTACGCCACAATCCATTAACCGCCAATGATTTACGCCAGTGTTTGCGCATTGCCACTGGCGGTACCATTGGTTTTACCCTGTGTAAGCTATTTGGTTGGAGTAATGGGGTGTTTTTTACTGTAACCCCAATGTTATTACTGGGTTTAGTCCCTGTGATAAGTGGCCATGCGGTAAGGCAATTATTGGCATCATCTGCCATTGCGGGGCTTGAAGTCGGCCTGCTCGGAGGCTTCTTCGGTAGCCACCCAGGCATGATGACACCGATTGTCTTCCTGCTGTTTTTGTATCGTTTTGCGGCGATGTCCCGCGGTAGCCTGTTTCTGTTTGGTGCCAATGGCGTGCTGAGTTTAAGCATTATGCTGCACTTTGCTAGCTATCCGGGCACAGATCTTAATGACCTAATTTTTAGTAACTTTTGGGCGACAGGGTTATCAGTCATTATCGCCTATCTGATGACAGCACTTTGGCCCGATGTGGAGCCCCGTGCCGCCTATCAACCCGGCCCTAAGGCGCCGCACCGTATGCGCCATGAGGCGTTGCTCGGTGCCAGCATTGCCACGCTCTCTTTCTTAGTGTTTCAGATTTTCAATCTGCGTGATTCGATGTCGGCGCAGGCAACCACCTTGCTACTTTTATTTCCCATGCATTGGAACGGGGCGTTGGATTATGCCCGTAAACGTGCCATTGGTACCTTGCTTGGGGTGTCTTTTGGGGTGATGGTGCAACTCTTTCTCTACGATTGGTCAGGATTGTTGATCCTGATTGTGCCGCTGCTGTGGCTTGGCCTTATGTTGTTTGCACAGGCCCATGTAAAAGAGGCGAGCGGCTCAGGTGTGGGATTTGGTGCTATGACGACGTTAGGGATTTTGTTTGGGCAATATTTAACTCCAGGTAACGACTTAATTTTTAGTGCCCTGTATCGGGTGAGCAGTATTTTTGTGGCGATAGTGGCGACGTTATTCCTCTGTTATCTGCTACATAAGTTATTGAATAGCTTTGAAGCGACCCGATTTGGTTACTAAAAGGTTAATATTAGATTTTTTTAATACTTGTTCCGCTTCCGTGCAAGGAGTATGGTGTTTTGATGCGTTTAGTGTGGGCTAAACGTAGAACGCACCACTCAATTATCTCTTTTTTAGCGACCTTGGTTTAGCCGTTAACGCGGTTTTTCAAGCGTTTTCGTGTGACTCAAGGTTTGTTCAAGGATAGAAAATGAATAATAAAATTAAAACATTAGCCAAAGGCATCGCGCTCATTAGCGGCTGTGCCTTGACCTCTGTCGCCATCGCTAACACGGCAACAATCCCGCCAGCGGGACAAATCTGCGTGACCTGCCACGGCGTCGAAGGTGAGGGCATTGAGCCACTTGGCCCTCGCTTGGCCGGACTCTCTAAAGAATATATCACCACCCAATTACAACATTTTCAGGCGGGTGTGCGCCAAAATGCGACCATGATGCCGATGGCGATGACACTGCAAGGTGATGGTATTGAGCAAGTAGCGAGTTATTTCTCCGCCAAATTACCTAAAACTGAGATTAAGCCTGTGCTTAGGGGCGAACAAATCACCTTTAGCGATGATACCGCGCGCTTAGCTTACCAAGGCGATTGGTCTCGCGGCTTACCAGCCTGTGTCACATGCCATGGCCCCTCGGGTTTAGGTGGCGGGCTGTTCCCGCGTTTAGCGGGTCAGCAGGCCAGTTATATCAAGACGCAACTCTTGGCGTGGCAAGCTGGCACACGTAAGGGAGATGTGGACGGCATGATGGCCAATGTGGCTAACAAGCTGACCGCCGCCGAGGTGGATGCCTTAGCGAACTACTTTGCGAATTTGAAATAAGGAGCCGGCCATGAAATCTTCTGCCATCTTACTATTGGCCGCCATGGGCGTGCTGACTGCTCAGGTACAAGCGGCGCAAGAATTACCTGATAAACAGGCGCCATTGCCCTCAGTCCCTAAAAATCCTGATCAAACTTATCTTACGCCTAGACCCTTAAGTGCGATTCCCGAAGGTGCCTTTGGCGATAAAGTACGCTTGGGTTATCAGCTATTTGTGAATACCCAGCAGTTAAGAGATAAGTATGTGGGTAACGAGCTTAACTGTGCTAACTGCCATATGGATGCGGGCCGCAAGGCGAATGCGTCACCGGTGTGGGGCGCCTATTTTGCCTATCCCGCGTATCGTAAAAAAGACGATAAAGTAAATACCTTTCAAGAGCGGATACAAGGCTGCTTTAACTATTCGATGAATGGTAAAGCCCCCGCTGCGGGCAGCCCCGAACTGGTTGCGCTATCGGCTTATGCCTACTGGTTAGGGATGAGTGGTTTGATGGATGCGGCTAACCTTGATGGTCCAGTGCCAGAACTTAGCGATGCCGAATTGGTAAAAGGCGCCAAACGTGAGGATTTCTCGCTGCCAGACGCCCTAGCCAAAGCCATGACAGTGGAGCAACGCGCAAATCTGCCGGGCCGTGGTTATCCTGAGATCCCAAAACCTGAACTTGCGTTCTCACCCGAGCGTGGCAAAGCCGTGTATACGGCCCACTGCCAAGCGTGCCACGGCGCCGATGGTCAAGGCCAAGCAATTGCTGGTGTTTACTCTCTGCCACCATTATGGGGCCCAATGAGTTACAACTGGGGCGCGGGGATGCACAGGGTCAATACAGCCGCATTCTTCATTTATGAAAACATGCCTTTCGGTAAGAGCATGCAGTTGACTAACCAACAAGCTTGGGACGTTGCCGCTTACATCAACTCCCATGAACGGCCACAGGACCCCCGCAATAAGGGCGATGTGAAACAAGCGCAGGAAAAATACCATAACGATAACGACTATTACGGTGTCGACGTCGATGGCAAAGTGCTTGGCACCGCCTCTTATCCGGTGTTTCCGAAAAAGTCGTAGTTTAGTCGCTTTGATTGAAGGTTCTCGCGGTGAAATAAAGCGAGTGAATTAGTTACGCAGAAAGAAAGCAAGCCAGCAAGCTTAAAGTTTGCTGGCTTTTTTATTGGGTAAAATGTGTTGGGGATTTTACTTAAAGTTATTTAATATCAGATTATTATTGTTTAGTGATTAGCTAACACAAAAGAGTTACGCCTGCCCCATATTTCTGAATTGGCAATATTATCGCGGTGAATATGTTAGTCATAGCGGCCTAACGGCCGAGGTGAATCAAAGTCGTGGGTCTTCAACCCACACCCGACCAAGAGGGGATCAACAGCAATTCCCTCTTGCCTCTTTGTTAATAAGAGTCCTCGCCGAACAACGTCCATGTCTAACTGCCAGTTCGCCATCCGTGGCTCTCGTTCGTAACGCTGCTATGCAGCACTCACCCTAGCGAAGTTACATGCATTGGTTAGTGGTTTCGTGCTTATTCGAAAATCACTAACGCTTCCGATGGGGCGTCCCTTCCCCCCGAAAGCTACGTAGACTTCCTGTCTGCGTCACGCGATTTTCTTCAACGCCCTTCAACAACTTCGCAGGGTAGGGTGAACTTCTGTTGCCTTGGTGTTAGCTGTTAGTCCTAAATATTTGTGCTTGTCGTCCCATCTTTCTGGGAAATTTATAAACTAACTTTAAAGTGAGCCTATAAAGGTATCGGTTTTTGTTTGGATGTTTATGCAATTAACTGAAATTATTACCCTTTCACTTTGCCTAATACTATTTACCGCGCCAAAATGCTTCTCGGTAAATAAAGTCTCGATTTTTCTGGATGAAAAATGTTGATAGCCCGCTGAGGATGATGCTAACTTATTGTCATCATTAAATTATTTGCTCGTTTATTCCCATGTCTAACTCTATTCGGGTTGGGGTTTATTAGAAGAGCAGGTAATACACTGTTAGGCGGGAGAGGAATATGCAATTTAATACTATCGACGAAGCAAAAGAATATGTTGTTTCTCTCACGAATAAGGCAAGAACCATCGAGAATATTGATTCAGCCATAAGCTACTATCAAGAAATGGTGGATAGCTCTCATAGTGAAGATTTGAAAAAATTGTGGCTTTCAGAACTCGATAAATTGAGTGAATTGAAAAATAGCGATGATTTTAAGAATGGTAACTATCCCCAAGGAATTGATGACCTGATTCTTGAGCTAGTTGAGTGGCGTTCAATTATTTACGCCTTCCAGAATGTTGATACTCAGCGTGAGCCATTTAAAGAGAGCGGGTTTTATGCGCAATGGTATCTTGGAGGCATCTATGGGGTATTTTCCATATTTGGAAAGCTACTGAGTAAAGATAAACGTGACAATTCGCTAAGAAAACTGTGGGAAACAATTTCACCAATTATGCTTGGTGAAGGTGCGTGCACTAAGCCAGAGGTTGATTGCATCAACGCAGCTCTTGATGTTAAATCTGGTCGTTTCACGAATGAAAACTCACAGGCGCTATTATTTAGAAATAAGCTAATTTCTCATAATGAGGCTATGCCGGTTGTAAAGTGGGATGAAGTTGACAAGGATTTTGCATTTCTGATTCGGATGTGGTCATTGTTAGTCTCTTGGAGCTCATTCGGACTGTTTCAACCATTTAGAACTGATGACCAAGCATTTCTTGGCGTTGAACCCATGTTCGAACGTTCAGAAATATCGAACTTAAAAGCAAAAAGACAGGAATACCTAAAAATGGTTGAAAAGTGGTCTAAAAGCTTTGTTCATACTGGCGAAGTTGACCCTGGTAGAGGAGCCTTTTCTACTTTATCTGTCAAAGTTTCCATTGTTTCTGAAGATGAAAAAGCCTAATAATCGCCAGCACGGGGACAAAGTTTACGCTGCGCTTCAACTTTGCCCGTGTGACGGGCGTTATATGCCTTTGTTAGCACAGGAGCAGAATGAAAGTTTCTTTAGGAAAACTGAGCGCATGGTTTGCAATAGTCGGTGCAATCGGAATTTTCATGTGGGTTCCTTGGCTAATATACAAATCCATTACCGACGATAGTTCCTACGATTTTTTAATGTTTTTTAGCATGATGGTTGGCGTGCTGCTTTCAATCGTTCACCATTTTTTAGCTTTCTTTGTGAAATGCCCCAATTGCGGTAAATCATTGATGGTTAGAGGATTCAAAAAAATAAAGCCAGAAACTCATGACAGTGGGTTAGAAGTGGCATTTTTATGGTTTACTGACAAAGTTCACTGCATGCATTGCGGTGTTAAGGTCGATAAATGCGGCATATAACAAGCAAAGGCAAAGCGACGCGTACTGCGGCTTCCATGTATTGGATCTTAATCCAGGCAGCACAATAATCGCAGTCAAGGAGGGAGGCATTATGTCCAACTGGCGTGCTGGACCATTGCAAATCTCTTTTGATGCTCAAGCTAATAACACTTATTTTGTTCGCCTAACTGCCGAGCTTGCTAACGCAGCTTATCTTGGAGGCGTGGCCAGTATTTCTGGTAATTATTCGCTGGGATTGGTTAATCCAGAAGTGGCAACGCAAGAGTTGCGTGAAACTAAGAAAAACTAACAAGGCAAGCCTGCTTCGCACTTTCGCGAATAAAAGTTGGGACAGGCACAAATCTGCCGAGAAAGATCGGACAGGCATAACTCTTTCCGGGTTTACTGCCAGCACAGCAGTAATAGGAGTTCACCATCCCCTCGGAGTTGCCGCAGGGCATTTGCGTTCGTTGCGTGAGCGAGGCATGAATGCCGAGATAGCGTCAGTCGAATCAGGGACGAGCGTCTGACGCGATAGCATAAGGACGCTAAATGCCCAAGGGGCTTTCAACTCCGTTAGGGGCGTCTTGGAGCATCCAAGGAGGATAGGACGAGCAGTCCTCCTTGGTCGGGTGTGGGTTGAAGACCCACGACTTTGACTTATCTCGACCGAAGGCCGCAATGATTCACATAATTACAGCGATAACCTTGCCAATTAAAACGCTAAACAAACCAGCATTATTATCGGGTGTGGGGTGAAGCCCCACGACCTTGATTCACCTCGGCCGTATGGCATCAATTACTAATAACTACGTTACTTACAACGATAACTTTATTGGTGTAATGCCAAGCAAATGATCGCAATTTATTGAGGGGAGCTCCACGACTGAAGTGGTTAGGCAAAAATTAATTTTTACTGCACTTATAAATATCAAACTCAGCTCCGGTGATTTTCCCCCTCAAACTCTCGTCTGCTGAAATGATCTTATAGTGTGTTCCGCCTTCCATATAAACCGTATTCGCAATAGCTTTTCTGAAGTTATTTGGGTGTTGCGATGTTACGCTCGAAGTGCCAACCATAACGCAATTTGCGGTTGCATCATCGTTGTTGGATAAAGCTTGGATTCCTGTCGCGCCAGGGAGATATTGAAGCTTAGCGGTACAGCCTGCAACAACGAGTAATAAACTAGATAATATTAATTTATTCATATACATAACCAAATCAAAAAGACAGCAGGCAAGATAACATAACCGTACGTATGACTAAAAAATATTAACGTGACCTTCTTTGCATTTTTATTAAAAAATCAATCCAATATGAGCGATACTACAATAGTGAAAGAGCGGGCAAGCGCAACTCTTTCTGGCTTTATAGCCAACACAGAAGTGACAGAAATTCGCCATCACCTCTGAGTTTCCGCTGGAGGAATAGACAAATTGCGTGAGTCCGGGAATAGTTATTCACGAAGCATCTCTTTTGAAAAGCTTTAAAGTCTAACCTTGGTGTAAATCAACTCAGCTTGAGTTGCAAAAAACCATTATTATTTCTGCGTTATCACTCCGATGCCATAAGGATTACCGTGCCTAAGCACTTACAAGACGTTCAGTTCGATACCACGCAGCTGTGCCCTTTATGCCAAGGGGCGAATCAGTGTGCAATGACTCTTGGCGCCGAGATCAGTGACTGTTGGTGTGCTAAGCAGAGGTTTCCTAATCTGACTCAATTGCTATCTGGCGATTTGGCGGCAGGCTTATCAACAGACGCTACCGTAGTGCTGAGTGCTGATAAGTTAGCGCAACTATTATCGCAGCCTGCGACGGCTTGTATTTGTGAGACTTGTTTAAGCCGGATAAAGCGAGTGCTAACTACTTCTGCTTCAGAAGATAAAAACAGCCCATCGGGATTAGGCGATGGGCTGGGATATGAGGTGAAATAGCGGGCTATTAATTGATGGTGTAATCCAGTTGCACGCTAATTTGTGCTTCTACAGCTTTACCATTTTCAAATTTGGGTGCGTAACGCCATTTATTTAAGGCTTCGATGCTTTCTTTTTCAAATAAAGCACCTCCCTTAGAGGCTAAGATTTCAGGATTTTTCACAAAGCCATGTTCATCAACGGTAAATTTAAGTTGAACCCAGCCGCTTTTACGTTTTTGGACGTAGGATGCAGGGTATTTAGGCACCGTGCGAAACAGCGGTTGTTGTTCCTGTGCGTCGGCCCAAGGGCGCATTTTACCGATAGCGATACAGTGGGCGGTGGACTCGTCACGCTTTCCTTGGCGCTCATACAGTTCGACTAAATAAGCGTGGGCGCTTAAGGCATAGGGATGGCTAAAGTTAAGGGCGTCAAACTGCTTAACCACTTCTAAAAGCAACGGAATCGCCTTGTCATCATGCTTTTCGGCATATTCAACAGCACCGACGACATAGGTGGCTTTGACTCTGTCGAGGGCATTTTCGGGCAGGATTTCTTTGTAAGTTTCATAGGCCTCGAAGGCATAGCTTCTTACGCTTCTTGTATATAGCTCAGTATTGGATAAGCGGTTAAAAGCGGCCATTTTTACATCGGCGATCAGTTTCTTTTTATCGGATTTTTCAGCAATTGTGATTGCATCAAGCAAATCATTTTTTGCATCTTTGGCTTCGACAGAGGTTTCCGCTGCGCCGAGTAGTGGGTCGATAAGCTCAGCTGCATGCTCGCCGTAATGCTTTTTATAATTGCTTAATGCGAGTTGATATAACTCATTCGCCTTTGCTGTTTTTGGCAAATTCTTTTCTTCAAATGGGTAAGGGGCGACTTGCTTCTCTATCGCTCCTGCCCAGTTCATGGCGAGGTTAGCTAAGTCGACACTGTCCTTGGCATATTGAGCTTCGCCCAATTCGAAGGCCCTTTTGGCACTGGCTTCTATTTGGTCGTTATCACCTTGTTTGAGTGCGGCTTGGTAGTCACTGTAGGCTTGGGGAAAGCTGTTTTCCGAGGCAGTTAAAGGTAACGAAGTACTTAAGGCTAAAGCAAATAGACTGGCTAAGGGTAATATTTTTCCGTCTAACATCTTGTATATCCTTATGTTTAGTTTCTTCGGATAGTACAAATGTTTCACTCTTGATACAAGTTTGTTTTCGGCAGTTGGTCGCTAGGGGAACGCTAAGAAGGTAAGCCTTTGCCTACCTTCTTACTTTGCCTATGGGTTTGGCGCCCTTTAGGCAGTGACTTATTTAGTCACAAACTGCAAATCAAATTGGCCTAGCTCGCCGTAGTGGAATTGGCAGGTTTGATTGAGTGGCAAATCTAATACCCCCGCATAGGAGCCAGTAATCACATATTGTCCTCGGGTTAAGCCAATCCCTTGGGCGGATAAAAAGTTGACTAACCAGTAGAGTCCGGCCTTAGCGAAACCATTTGGATGAACAGCTGCTTTTTGCAGTGTTTCGCTCTGTTGCTGCTCGTTATGAGCAATTTCAACACTCAGGGCGAAATGGCCTGTTTCTATCTTGGCTGGTGCAAGTAGTTCTGGCCCTAACCATAGACCTTGATTGACTAACCCATCGGCGAGGGCATCGAAGTGATTAGCTTCGCTTGGGTTTTGGTAGCGACTTTTGATGAGTTCTAAGGCGAGGCGGGTTTTACCTAGGGCTGCGTCGATTTCTGCCTCAGAATAGGGCGTAGCTCGTGGCGGTAAATCGCTGCTGATTTCAAAGGCGAGCTCGGGCTCGACACGGGCTAGCCCTTTGCTTGAAGGATAAAGCGGGCAATCGGCGGTTTGCAGATACACATCATGTTGATAGATGGGCGCCACTACGGTTTTTTCCGCCGTCGGGAGTAGACACTTCCACCCCGCAATCGGGTTGCCTTGGGCGCTAAATTCCTGCGCAATCGCTTGTTGGATGGCAAAGGCGTGGGGGAAATTCTTGGGCCTTAACGCTTCTTGCAACAGGTCGCCCGCTTCACCTTTAGCGCGGCGCTGCGCGAGTTCTTGTGCTGCGGTGTTAATGGACTCAAGCTGTGCTTTCGTGTCTATTGGTGACATTTTTATCCTAACTGACTTATTTTTAAAGACTTATATAGAGTGGCTTATGCCGCAATAAATGTGTACATAAGATATCAATTGACTCTATAAATCCAATCTGGGCCAAAAGAGAAATTGCGCTCAATATACCTTTTTGTGTCGGCAAAGGCTTGATAAAACTTATCTTCAAATGCTGAGTATTTATCGCTGAGCAAGATTGATTGAGTGTCAGCTTAACCATCCAAACAGGCGGATAAGTTAATCGCTTTTTAGGCTAGATCTTAGCGCGGTGCGGTGCCAGAATGGCGTTCCTTTCTGCTGTACTACTGGGACTTTTCCGTGAATCAAAGCCACTCTGGATCCTTGGCAAATAACCATGCTCAATTGGGATTATTGTTTATTTCTGTTGCCGTGCTGTTTTGGGGGATTTTACCTATAGCACTTAAGCTATCGGGGAGTTTTATCGACCCAGTGACGTTGACTTGGTTTCGGTTTTTGGTGGCGCTCTTGGTCAGTATTTTTGTGCAGTGGAGTGCTGGGAGTTTGAAACAGTTTGCGGCGCTAGATGCTAAGGTTTGGCTCAGGCTTATCCTCGCCGGACTGTTTTTAATGCTTAACTATGTGTCATTCGTCTATTCCCTCGACTATTTAGCCCCGGGCGCGGCGCAGCTTAATTTTCAAACCTCGCCATTTTTCCTCGCCTTTGGCGGCGTGTTATTTTTTAAAGAACGCTTGAACGCGGTGCAGCTCAGTTGTTTTGCCGCTTTAGCCTTAGGGATGTTAATGTTTTTCCATCCCTTTTTAGATTTTTCGGCAACTGATAATCATGAGATCTGGCTTGGGGTGATGATAGTGCAGTTTTCAGCATTGTCATGGACCACTTATGCGCTGCTGCAAAAGTCACTGTTGAACCGTTTGTCCCCCGCCAACGTACTCTTAGTTATCTATGCCTTAGGTATTTTTGCGATGGCGCCCTTTAGCGACTTTAGCCAATTTGCGCAAATGGATAGCTTTGACTGGCAAGTGGCGCTGTTTTGCGCCGCCAATACCTTGATTGCCTACGGCTGTTTTGGGCAATCAATGAAGTATTGGCCGACGGCACAGGTGAGCGCCATGTTGGCGTTAACGCCGGTATTTAGCTTTAGCGCCACGGCATTAGTGGTGAGTTTCGGTTGGTGGCCTGACGTGTTTAAGGCCGATGAGTTAGATGCTTTATCGCTCTTTGGCATAGGTGTGATTATTGTCTCTGTGATGGTGGTGCAGTTGCTGCCCCTGTATCGCCAGCGCCGCGCGAGACGTTTACAACCCATTTAACTGGCAGCTGAATAGGTATCCTAGTGATCACACGCCTGACCGATATTGAATTAGAACAGATCCGCGGGGTTATCTTCGATCTCGACGGTACGCTTGCCCATTCAAACCCTGACTTTAAAGGCTTAAGAGCGGCATTAGGTATTGGATCGGGTACCGATATTCTCGAACATATCCATAGCCTTGAGACTACTATGGCCAAGATGCAGGCGCTGGAAATTGTCCATGACTACGAGCTTGCCAGCTCGCGCCAAGCGAGCTGGATTGAAGGCGCGCAGGCGTTGATTGCGTTTTTAAAGATGCGGCAACTGCCGCTGGCGATTTTGACCCGCAATATGCCCGAGGCGGCCAAAATTACCATTGAAAAACTCGGTATTGATATCCCCTTAGTGCTGACCCGTTACGATGCCGAGCCAAAGCCTCACCCGCAGGGGATCCACTTGATTTGCGAGCAATGGCAGTTGAGTCCGTCGGATATCTTGTATGTGGGGGATTACCTATTTGATCTGCAAACCGCGCAAAACGCCGGTAGCCGCTGCGCCCTCTACTGCCCTGAAGAGGTGCCCGACTATGCACTCGCGGCGGATTTACTCATTGGCAATTATCAGAGTTTTATTGAAGCTTGGGCAGTGGCAATCCCAAAAGACTAAGTGCACACGATGCCAGATTGATAAGGTTTTATATCACTTTATGTCAATTCTCACTCGATGTGTTTGCGGTTAGGGAATCTTGCTTATCTTGTTTTAGCCCAAGCCGAATACTGTCGAGTAATGCCACTAACCAGCAGAGTAAAAAGCCATAGAGCAGTTCATTGGCATTGGCAATTGTGGTCTGGGTTTGTTGGGTGATTTCGGCAGAAATCACCCCGATATCAAGCGGTAAGGTGCCGTTTTGAATATCTAAGGCGATCACTTGCGCCACTTGATAGATTTGCATGAGTAGCAGCACAAGGCTCACGACCGCTAAGCTAAAAAATACCAGTGCAGTGCGTTTATGTTTTAGGTAAAAATGGCCGCTGCCGGGGGCGACAAAGGCGGATAACAGGCCAGCATTAAAGGCTTTTTTCATCGAAATATACTAATTGCATTGCTAAAGATTACGCCGACACTAATAGACATGATGGCTTAAGTGCAAGTTAATTTGGGCCAAGTATGAGTTAATTTGGAAAATATTGGATAACAAAAAAGGAGCCTAGGCTCCTTTTTTATGCGCTTGACCTAAGGGTTTAGGTTTGCGGATTACTCTTCGCGTGGTTTACGTGGTCTACGTTCGCCTGCTGGCTTGTCTGAACGTGGTTTGCGGTCTGCAAACGGCTTGTCACCCGACGCTGCACGTGGCTTACGATCACCGGCTGGGCGGTCGCTACGTGGACGACGGTCGCTACGGGCACCACGGCCAGAGTCAACAAAGACTTGGTCGCCAGCTTCACGGATATTCAATGGCTTACCACACACGCGCACTTTCTTCAGGTGTTGTAGTACATCTTTTGGCATGCCGTCTGGCAGGTCAACAGTTGTCACTGAATCATAAAGTTGGATTGCACCGATATAACGGCTGTCGATATTGGCTTCGTTTGCGATAGCGCCAACGATATTGCCTACACCTACGCCATTTTCACGACCTACGTCGATCACATAACGGCACATTTTCAGGTCTGGATTGTCTTTTAACGCTTCAGCGCTGCCTAAGCTTGCTGGCATTGGACGAGATTCACGGCTACGGCGTTCGCCACGGTCAGCACCACGGTCTGAACTACGTTCGCTACGCTCACTGCGTTCATCACGAACACGTTCTTGAATCGCAGGTAATTGCAGTGGACGTTCCTGCTGAACTTGGTGCAGTAGGGCAGCCGCGAGCAGATCGGTATCTACTTCAAGTTGCTGGCATAACTGAGCAACAGCTTCACGCATAAATTCGAGATCGTTGTTCATGGTTTGAGCGAGCTGCTCACCCAAGCGTGACAGGCGACGTTCTGCAACGGTTTCTGGGCTTGGTACTTTCATTGGCGAAATGCGGCTGTTAGTCGCACGCTCGATAGTGCGCAACATACGCATTTCACGGCTGGTAACGAACAGAATTGCCATACCATTACGACCAGCGCGGCCAGTACGACCGATACGGTGAACGTAAGCTTCTGTATCGTATGGAATATCGTAGTTTACTACGTGGCCAATACGCTCAACGTCTAGACCACGGGCCGCAACGTCAGTCGCGATCAGAATGTCTAGCTTACCGTTTTTGAGTTGTTCAACTGCACGCTCACGGGCTTGTTGGTTCATATCACCATGTAAAGGTGATGATGCATAGCCACGGGCTTCAAGTTTTTCAGCTAATTCAACACATGAGTTACGAGTACGAACGAAGATGATGATACCTTCAGTATTTTCAACTTCTAACACGCGTACTAACGCTTCTAATTTATTGTGCTGTGATACCTGTACGAAACGTTGTTCGATTGATTCAACTGTCGTTTGGCTAGACTCGATACGCACATGTACAGGGCTACGTAAATGCTGGTTAGCAACACGTTTAATTTGCTCTGGCATTGTGGCCGAGAATAGTGCTAATTGGCGCTCGCTTGGCGTGTGCTCAAGGATCCATTCGATATCATCGATGAAGCCCATTTTTAGCATTTCGTCGGCTTCATCGAGCACGAGTGCTTTTAATGAATCGAGTTTTAACGTGCCACGACGCATATGGTCCATTACACGACCAGGCGTACCCACGATAACTTGTGGACCACGTTTGAGGGCATTCAACTGTTGTTGCATGCTTTGACCACCGTAGATCGGCAGTACATGGAAATTCTTAATAAATTTGGCATAGCTACTGAACGCTTCAGCAACTTGAACTGCAAGTTCACGCGTCGGTGCTAATACTAAAATTTGCGGTGTGGTTTGGCTGGTGACTTTATTCAGCAGCGGCAGCGCGAAGGCGCCAGTTTTACCTGTACCAGTTTGCGCTTGACCTAAAATATCTTTGCCAGCCATAAGTGGATCAATACTGGCTGATTGGATTGGCGTTGGTTTTTCATAACCTAGCTCGTCAAGAGCACGCAACAAATTCTCGGATAGGCCGAGTTCACGGAAAGTTCTTTCATCGGATGACATTGAGTTGTAGCCTTGTGGATGCGCGCGGATTGGCGCTTAAGTTTCACAGACAGAAAATCAACCCCGTGTCGATTTCCCGCGAACGACGGATTATAGCAGCATATAAGCCGCTTTACCAATCCGGATAAGGATAAATCCACCGTTTGGGAAGGTTTTTTCGCAGAAACTGAGCAAGAAACGCGCCACTTCGGCTAATTTTTCAAAAAGTTGCCATCGAGTTTAATTAATTCAAAAGCCGATTCCGCTACCGCGGCGAGAAAAACATAGTCCAAGGTCTCGTAGGTATCCTCCGGCGTATGATATTGCGGATGGGTGGGCACACCAAAATATAGCCAAGGGATTTTAGCCTGATGAAAGGGATAATGATCCGATGCTCTTAGCCAATTGGTGCTCTGGATACTTCTCCCCACAGGCTTAGGGTGACTGAGTTTGATGCACAGGCCGTTAGATTGATTCAACATTGGCCTAAATTGAGGAAATTGATAAAAGTTGCGGCTGCCCTCAAGGTAAATCGCGTAAGGGCGACTTGGGTGGCCAATCATATCCAGATTGAGCATCAGTTCAAATTGCGCTTCAGGCATTCGCTGCTTGAGTTGCTCCACTAAGGCAGTGCTGCCAAACAGTCCAGGTTCTTCGGCATCGGTCGCGACAAACATTAAGTTAATGTTGGGGAGTGAGTCGGGCGCAGCGCGTTGCTGCGCTTGCCAGTGGTTGGCGATGGCGAGTAATGCGGCAACGCCGGAGGCATTGTCATCGGCACCGTGGTAAACCTTGCCGCCTTTTATGCCGAGATGATCATAGTGAGCGACTACAATACGCCATTTATCCGTAGGTTGTCGCGCTGGCGCTAAGGCGACCAGATTGCTTCCCACCTCTTGGCTAAATAGGGTGGAATATTCGAAGGGAACCTCGAAGGTTGTTCCCCAAGGCTTAAGGCCTAGTTGTTGAAACTGGCGGTTTAAATAGTCGCGCGCCTTGGCAGCACCTTCCGTTTGGGTTTTACGCCCCATTAATTCTGCTGAGCTGAGTGTTGCTACTGTTTGCTTAAGATCTGCGGAGGCAGCCCAATTCAATCGAATCGCCTCTGGCGAGCAAGTATATTCGGCAGGTTGGCTAGTGCAGGCCATGAGTCCCATACATAGGCTAAGGGTAAAAAAGCGCAATAAGCCCGTGCATGGAGACCATGAGCGGATGATTGCAGTGAGTGCGTGTGCCAAATTGCCCATGATTATCCTTAAGGTTGGCAATAGGAACAATCAATCCTAAGCCTAACAGGGATTTAGCTAGAGTGCATGGGCCCTAATGTGGATTTAATCTAATACTTGGATCTCGGGGGAGAGCGCCGCCTCTTGGTGCGGGCTTAAATTAAAGTGCTCTAAGCCTGAGACCAAATGTGTGCGCGAGCACAGGGTGACCTGAGTATTTTTGGTGAGTCCACCTTGGGCAAGCGTGGTGACTCGGCCATCGGGTAATGCCAGCAGGCTATTTTCTGCGGTGCTATCTAATACAGTAACTTGTAAGCGTGTGGGTTGACCGATAATCGGATCGATAGCCGCGATAGCAAGTGCGAATAGCATTAGTCCTAAACAGGTAATGAGCATGAGATTAACGCGACTTAAGCTGGTTAAGTTGGGGCGATGTTCTAACAAAATATCCTCCTCGATGGAGTGCGCCTTGGGAGTGTTCTCCCAAGGCGTCGTTGAGGTTGAAGCCTTACCTGATTATGACTGCGTTGCTAGTTGTGCATCCCGCTCCAGCAGCGGCTTTAAGAAGCGTGCCGTGTGTGAGGTAGGATGCAAGGCTACTTCTTCTGGTGTGCCTGTGGCGAGGATTGTACCGCCGCCACCGCCGCCTTCAGGGCCTAAGTCGATAATCCAGTCTGCGGTTTTAATCACATCCAGATTATGCTCAATCACCACAATCGTGTTGCCGTGGGATTTGAGTCGATGCAGTACATCCAGCAGCAATTGGATATCGGCAAAGTGCAGGCCTGTGGTTGGTTCATCCAATATATACAAGGTCTTACCGGTATCGCGTTTAGAGAGTTCCTTGGCCAGTTTTACCCTTTGGGCCTCACCGCCAGATAGCGTCGTCGCGCTTTGACCTAACCGCACGTAAGACAAACCCACATCCATTAGGGTTTGCAGTTTGCGGGCAATCGCAGGCACGGCATCGAAAAATTCGCGTGCATCTTCCACCGTCATTTGCAGCACTTCGTGGATGTTCTTACCCTTGTAGCGCACCTCTAAGGTTTCGCGGTTATAACGTTTGCCCTTACAGGCATCGCAGGGCACATACACATCGGGCAGGAAGTGCATTTCGACTTTAATTAAGCCATCGCCTTGGCAGGCCTCGCAGCGACCACCTTTGACGTTAAAGGAGAAGCGCCCGACCTGATAACCGCGAGTTCGGGATTCCTGCGTTCCGGCAAAAATCTCCCGAATTGGGGTAAAGATGCCAGTATAAGTGGCGGGGTTTGAGCGCGGAGTGCGGCCAATCGGGCTTTGGTCGATATCGACCACTTTATCGCATTGCTCCATGCCGACAATCCGATCGTAAGGCGCGGGCTCATCGACGGTGGCGCCGTTGAGTTGTTTGTGGGCAATTCTAAAGAAGGTATCGTTAATCAGCGTCGATTTACCTGAGCCCGATACTCCAGTCACACAGGTGAATAATCCCACAGGGATGGTTAAATCGACATTACGCAGGTTATTGCCGCGGGCGCCGTAAAGCTCAATCACTTGTTTCGGGTCGAACGGCGTACGTGGAGTGCTGATATGAATATTGCGTTTACCCGAAATGTACTGCCCAGTGACGGACTCGTCGCAGGCGATAATTTTCTCAATCGGACCGTCGCAAATCACTTCACCACCATGGACGCCAGCGCCTGGGCCGATATCGATAATATGATCCGCCATACGAATCGCGTCTTCATCGTGCTCTACTACAATCACTGTGTTGCCTAAATCCCGCAGGTGGATCAGGGTTTGCAGCAGACGCTCGTTATCCCGCTGGTGCAAGCCGATAGAAGGCTCATCGAGCACATACATTACGCCGACAAGCCCGGCACCAATTTGGCTGGCTAAGCGAATACGCTGCGCTTCACCGCCCGAGAGGGTCTCGGCCGAGCGTGATAGGCTTAAATAGTTAAGGCCAACATTGACGAGGAAACCTAAACGGTCGCGCACTTCCTTGAGGATTTTTTCAGCAATTTGTGCTTTTTGGCCGCTGAACTCGAGTTTGTCAAAATAATCTAGGGCTTCACCAATTGACCAAACGGTCAGTTTTGGCAAGTTAAGATCGCCAATAAATACGTGGCGAGCCTCTTCACGCAAACGCGAGCCGCCACAGCTTTGGCAAGCTTGGGTGTTGATAAACTTGGCCAACTCATCGCGCACCGCGTTACTTTCGGTCTCACGGTAACGCCTGTCCATATTATTTAAGATGCCTTCGAAGGGATGATTGCGCACCACCACATCACCACGGTCGTTGATGTATTTGAAGGCGATGCTGTCTTTACCTGAACCGTAGAGAACGATTTTTCTCACCTTATCCGACAACTGTTCGAAGGGAACTTCGACATCGAACTTATAGTGGTCGGCCAGCGAACTTAGCATCTGGAAGTAATAGAAGTTACGTCTATCCCAGCCGCGAATAGCGCCGCCAGCCAGGGATAACTCAGGGTTGGTGATCACTCTGTCTGGGTCGAAAAACTGTTGTACCCCTAAACCATCGCAGGTTGGGCAAGCACCGGCTGGGTTGTTAAAGGAGAAAATCCGTGGCTCAAGCTCGGCCATCGAGTAACCACAGTGCGGGCAAGCAAAGTTGGCCGAGAAGATTAATTCTTCAGTGGCGCCTTCATCCATGCTGGCGACCACGGCAATCCCACCCGAGAGTTCGAGCGCGGTTTCAAAGGATTCGGCGAGGCGCTGCTGGATATCGCTACGGACTTTAAAGCGATCGACCACCACTTCGATGGTGTGCTTAACGTGTAAGTCGAGGGTTGGCGGATCGGTTAAATCGCAGACTTCACCGTCGATACGGGCGCGGATATAGCCCTGCGCCGATAAGCCTTCGAGTAATTTAACGTGCTCACCCTTACGGCCGTTGACCACGGGCGCCAGCAGCATTAAGCGGCTATCCTCGGGCATTTCGAGCACTTTATCCACCATCTGGCTCACGGTTTGCGCCGCCAGCGGTTGGCCGTGAGTCGGGCAGCGCGGTTCACCCACGCGGGCAAACAGCAGACGCAGGTAGTCGTAAATTTCGGTGATTGTACCCACAGTCGAACGTGGGTTATGGGAGGTTGATTTTTGTTCGATGGAAATCGCCGGGCTTAAGCCTTCGATATGGTCGACATCGGGCTTTT